>NVSL01000104.1 GCA_002401215.1 Flavobacteriaceae bacterium
CGTATAATAGATTCCTGCCTACGCAGGAATGACACTAAAATTATTGGATTTGGGGTCCGCAATTTTTCTTTTACAAAGGTGAATTTAGTAAAAAAAAAAGTATTTGAGCAAGTGTTTTTAATTGTTTTTGAAATATCACGGTAAACCGTGAGGTAGAGATTTTGCAACTAACTTATTTAGTGTGGYTTAAGAATTCACCTCATTGCTTTCTAAAAATGGAATTTAATTTTGATAGCTATCTGGACAAATTGGCAAACATTTTAAAAAATCAAACCCGCACAACTTCATCATCCACCAAAATGTCATAATTATACAATCTCAAAAGTAACTGTGCCACAGCAATGGTGTCTTTTTCGCAGTAACTTACAATACGCTCAAGGTTTTTTTCTTTGTAGTAAACCTCAGCAACTTGGCTCCCATCAATATCATCTTTTGGCGATGGAATCCCAAGAATATGTGTCATCAATTTTAAAGAAGTGTAGTGCTTATAGTCGCCAAATTTCCACAACTCCAAAGTGTCTAAATGCGGAATTTCCCACGGTTTTTTACCAAATAAGTTGAGTGATTTGGGTAAATCAATTCGGTGGATAATCATTCTACGAGCTATGTAAGGGAAATCAAATTCCTTTCCATTATGCGCACATAACATATGGCTTGGGTGATTAAAATGGTTGTTCATTAAGTCATTAAATTCTCGCAATAACTGAGGCTCATCATCACCAAAAAAAGATTTGACTCTAAAAATCCTATCCTTTTCAAAGGATGAAAAAAACCCAACAGAGATACAGATAATTTTACCGAATTCTGCCCAAATTCCTGCGCGATTGTAAAACTCATCTGGGGTAATTTCTTCTTTTCGTTGATACTGTGTTTTTAAGTTAAATAACTCTTGCTTTGTTTCTGATAGGTCAGCATAATTTTCTACTTCTGGAACGGTTTCAATATCCAAAAACAGAATTTTCTTAAAATCAATTTTAGTGTTCATAGCTTTTTCTTTTGGCTTAAAGGTACAAAAAAGTGATGTTATCATTTTAAAAATATCATTATCAATGTTATGTGAAAATTAATAATCTCTATTCAATATTAAATCAAGGTTAAGGAGTGGCGTCTTTTAATATTAATAATTATCTTTGAAAACCGTATCAAATTAAAAAATGAAGAAAACAGATATAAAAATTCTTTTGGTTGATGATGAACCAGATATTTTAGAAATTGTAGGATACAATTTACGCAACGAAGGTTATACAATTTTTACTGCCGAAAACGGAGTAAAAGCAATTGAACAAGCCAAAAAAATTAATCCTCATTTAATTTTATTAGATGTGATGATGCCCGAAATGGATGGCATAGAAGCTTGTGAGAAAATTAGATCTTTAGAGGGGTTAGATGATGTTATCATTGCATTTTTTACAGCTCGCGGAGAAGATTATTCGCAAGTTGCAGGGTTTGATGCAGGTGCTGACGACTATATCACAAAGCCCGTAAAACCTAAAGTTTTGGTAAGCAAAGTAAAATCGTTGCTCAGAAGATTAAAATCTGATACCGATGAAAACATCGTATCAGTTGGGTCTATAATTATCAACAGAGATGAATATTTAATTTCTAAAAACGGAGTGAAAATCACCTTACCTAGAAAAGAATTTGAACTGTTTTCTTTGTTAGCATCTAAACCCGGAAAGGTTTTTAAACGCGAAGTTATTTTAGACCAGGTTTGGGGAAGTGAAGTTGTTGTTGGTGGACGAACAATTGATGTACACATCAGAAAATTACGCGAAAAAATTGGCGATGATTATTTTAAAACCATTAAAGGAGTCGGTTATAAATTTGTGTCAGACGAAGTATAAATTCTATTTGTGAAAATTAAAAAAACATATTCTTTTGCTATATGGACTACCATTATTATTACACTATTATTTGTAATAATTCTTGGCGTCTTACAATTTCAGTTTCATCATAAGATAGATTATAATGTCGTTTTTATTGCTGCAGGAATTAGTTTTGTTTTATCGATAATCATCATACAAATTCGTGTAGAACGCTTTATTTACAAACGAATCAAAAAGATTTACGAAGAAGTTTCTCTTTTAGATACTAATGATTTAGAGAATACAGCCCTCACCACAAACATGGAAACCTTATCTGCCGAAGTGAAGAAATTCGCCGAAGAAAAGCAAGTGGAGATTGCGAGTTTAAATGAGCGCGAAACTTATAGAAGAGAATTTTTAGGCAATGTTTCTCATGAATTAAAAACACCCTTATTTACGGTTCAGGGTTATTTATTGACCCTTTTAGATGGTGCAATTGACGATGAAACTATCAGCGAAAAATACCTGCAAAGAGCAAACAAAGGTGTCGAACGATTGGTGTCTATTGTAAAAGATTTGGATATGATTTCTAAATTAGAATCCAACGAATTAGGGCTTCAAAAAGAAGAATTTAATATTATAGAGCTGATTCAAGGCGTATTTSMWWTSWKASWRAYKWWATMYSRKRMKMSNTNGGAATMWMWAWRRWRTWYRAYRAMYYTYWKRASKTKSSAKTATTGGTGATTGGAGATAGAGAACGCATAGAACAGGTTTTGATAAACTTGATTATGAACTCCCTAAAATATGGTAAAATAGATGGTAAAACAATGGTAAGTATTGAATCTTACGGACAAAAAAAAATCATCATAAAAATTGCTGATAACGGAGAGGGAATCAAAAAAGAACACCTCTCTAGATTGTTCGAACGTTTTTATCGGGTAGATCAAAGTCGCTCTAGAGAGCAAGGTGGGTCTGGGCTTGGGCTTTCAATTGTAAAACATATTATCGAWGCGCATGACGAAACCATCTTGGTAAAAAGTGAATATAAAAAAGGATCAGAATTTTCTTTTACAATGAGTAAAGTAAAATAAAGCTCTTATTTCTTCTCAACCTTCGCCCAAGAATCTCTCAACGGTACGGTTCTGTTAAATACTAAATTTTCTGAAGTTGAATCATCATCAATACAAAAATATCCTTTGCGTTGAAACTGAAAACGGTCTCCATTTTTAGCAGTTTTTAAACTCGGTTCTGCAAAAGCAGTTACCACTTCTAAAGAAGCTGGATTCACAAACTCTAAGAAACCTTTGTCTTTATGTCCATCCGGATCTTCATCAATAAACAATCGATCATATAATCTAACCTCAGCTTTTACAGTATGTTTTGCTGACACCCAATGTAAGGTTCCTTTCACTTTTCTTTTACTCGCTTCGCTACCACTTCCACTTTTAGAATCAGCATCGTAGGTGCATTGAATTTCTGTAACATTGCCACCCGCATCTTTAGTACAACTTTCTGCTTTGATGATGTAGGCGTTTTTAAGTCGGACTTCCTTCCCTAATTTTAGTCTAAAGAATTTTTTATTTGCCTCTTCTCTAAAGTCTTCTTTTTCGATATAAATCTCTCTCGAAAAAGGAACTTCTCTACTCCCAAATCCTTCTTCATAATCGTTGTAATTAGCATCTAAAACTTCCTCTTCTCCTTCAGGATAATTTGTAATTACCACCTTTACAGGATCTAAAACGGCCATCACTCTTGGCGCTGTTTTGTTTAAATCATCTTTGATACAAGACTCCAACAAAGCCACGTCAGTAATAGAATCGCGTTTTGAAATTCCTGAAATATCACTAAAATTTTTGATAGCTTCTGGCGTATAACCTCTTCGTCTCAATCCAGAAATTGTTGGCATTCTTGGGTCGTCCCATCCGTTTACAATTCCGTTTTCAACAAGCTGCAATAGCTTGCGTTTGCTCATCACGGTATAACTCAAATTACGTCTTGCAAACTCGCGCTGTTTTGGTCTAATATTTTCTGATGATACTACTTGATCCAAATACCAATCGTATAGTTCTCGGTGACTTTTAAACTCGAGTGTACAAAATGAATGTGATATTTGTTCTATATAATCAGACTCACCATGTGTCCAATCATACATCGGAAAAATACACCAATCGGTACCTGTTCTATGGTGTGATTTTTTTAAAACACGATATAAAATAGGATCGCGCATGTGCATATTATTGTGCTTCATATCAATCTTTGCACGCAAAACAACAGCTCCTTCATCAAAATCGCCATTCTTCATTTTTTCGAACAAAGCAAGGTTTTCTGCTACCGATCTATTTCTAAAAGGACTATCAACACCTACTTCAGTTGGGGTTCCTTTTTGTTGTCTTATTTCTTCGGATGATTGCTCATCTACATAGGCTTTTCCGTCTTTTATTAAGGCGATTGCCCAATCATATAATTGTTGAAAATAATCTGAAGAGTACAATTCTTTATCCCATTCAAAACCTAACCAAGCTACATCTTTCTTAATGGCATCAACATATTCTTGTTCTTCTTTTGCAGGGTTTGTATCATCAAAACGTAAATTTACGGGTGCGTTGTGTTGCAATCCTAAACCGAAATTTAAACAAATAGAGGCTGCATGACCAATATGTAAATATCCGTTTGGCTCTGGCGGAAAACGAAAACGCAAATCGTTTTTATCCAATCCATTTTTTAAATCTTCTGCAACAATTTGCTCTATAAAATTCAATGATTTTTTTTCTTCGTTCATACTTTCAAAATGTGCTGCAAATTTATAGAAATAATATGAGATAAAGAGTACAGTATTAAAATTCCGTTTATCGGATGAAATAGCACGTTCGTTTAACGAAATACACCTTTTGATAAACACTACACCTTTTAATGTATATGACTACATATTTTAGCGATTAAATTAAAAAAACCTCACATGAAAACAATTTTAAAAACAGTAGCAATCGTATTTATTTCATTCGCAATTTTTAGTTGTGATAATGACAGTAATCCATCGCCAAATGACACACAATGTAATTATCAAGGTTTAACATTCTTAGACACCTCTAATAATACACAAACATTATTACCAGAATCAGATTTAACTACAGAATATTTTCCAAATTCTAGTAACGGACCGGAAGTAGAAATTTATGGCGGAACACCATTTGTAGTTTTCACCACAACAGCAGTAACTGTTGGAGCGACTGAAAACACAAGTATTATTATAAACGGCACAACATATCCAATTACAGTTACATGTCAACGTGCAGGAACTGCAGTAGGCGATGAATTTAGATTTGATCTAATTGGTAGTGGTGCAGAGGCAGAATATTGTGTAGTTATTGATGCTGTTATACCATAACAAATGCACCCAGAATTATTCCATATTGGCAATATAACAATTTATACCTATGCTTTTTTAATAGCATTAGGCACTTTAGTTGCGTCAATCTATACAAAATGGAGTGCCAAGAGAGAATTAGGAATTTTCAATTTATCAAATAATTTTTTTTACCTCATTTTTATTGCAGGTTTTGTTGGCGGAAAACTATTTTATTACTTAGAAAAACCTTTGTATTTTTTAAGAAACCCTACATTAATGCTAGATAATTTTTCTGGTGGTTTTGTGTTTTACGGTTCGTTTATCACCATTATATTGATGTTACTTTGGTATCTCAAGAAACACAAAATTCCAGTATTGCCAATGTTAGATATCTTAGCAATTACTACAACTATTGTACATGTAATTGGCAGAATGGGTTGCTTTTTTGCTGGTTGCTGTTATGGCAAGCCRACAGATTCGTTTATGGGAATGGATTTTCCAAGAACAAAAGGTGTTTTAGTACATCCATCACAATTATACGAAATTGTAGGGTTACTGAGCATCATGATCATTCTATTTATAGTAAAAAAGAAAAAACAATTTCAAGGACAAATCTTCTTAATCTATATAGCGCTTTATGCAATTGTAAGAGGGTTTTTAGAATTTTTTAGAGGTGATAACCGTGGTTTTATTATCGATGGTGTTTTGTCGCATTCGCAATTTATAGCAGTATTGATATTAATCACAAGCCTGCTTTTTTATAAAAAAAARCAAATTAATTATTAACCCTTAAAATATAAACAAAATGAAAAAACAATTTTTTAAAACAGGAATCCCATTACTATTATTAGCATTTGTAACCTTATTTATTGGTAGTGGATGTTATGTTAATCCAGATTATTATTGGTATTTAGATAATGATGGTGATGGTTATGGAGATAATTCAGTACCAAGTATTTATCAAGAAGGTCAACCTGTAGGATATGTCTTAGATAACACAGACTGTGATGACACAGATGATTTAATCCATCCAGATGCAACAGATATTCCAGATAATGATGTAGATGAAGACTGTAACGGTCTTTATGCATATACTTTTTATGTAGATGATGATGGTGATGGCTTTGGAGGAAGTCAAGTAGTAATTTTAGAAATAGCATTAGGAACAGAAGATGAAGTAGATTCTAAATTTGTATCAAACAACGCAGATTGTGACGACACTAACTCTTTAGTAAACATTTTAGCAGATGAAATCATGGGCAATGGCATTGATGATAATTGCAATGGTTTAATTGATGCAGAAGATATTAGATATTTTGATGAAGATGGTGATGGTTATGGGTCTGATATTCAATCTGCCGCAGACGGCGTTTTTAATAGCTTAGATTGTGATGATTTAAATCCAGATATACACCCTTATGCTACCGAAGTTGCAGGTGACGGTATTGATAATGACTGCGATGGTTATATTGATGAGTAATAGAGTTTTGTATTATACTGAAGATTTCAGTAAATGAAATAAGTGTAAAAGGGAACTTAATTGAGTATTTTTACATTTTAAATTCAATCAACCAAATGAAAAAAATCCACATCATTACATTATACCTTTTGATGTGGGTTTTTTTTTCTTATGCACAACAATACACCAACTACAGCACAAAAAACGGATTACCAAGTAACCACGTATATAGAATTACCCAAGATTACGATGGTTTTATATGGTTTTTAACCGATAAAGGAATCGTAAAATATAACGGTAGTGAATTTAAAACATTTACCACAAAAGAAGGCCTCCCAACTAATGACATTTGGGATGTTAGAATAGGACACGATAATAAAATTTGGTTTTTTACCAAAGCTTCTGCAATAGGCTATATAGAAAATGATATCGTTTACACCTTTGAAAGCAATCAAAAAAATAAGGTGTTCTACCCTAGAATTATTAGTCAAAATAAAGACACCATATTTTTTACGGATACTGAAAAAGCATTTTATTTAGAAAATAATCAATGGAGATCTCAAAAACTATATAATGGTGAGCCCATTATCCATCAGCAAATAAAAGAACTCTTGATAAAAAAGGGATTAGATTCTTTAGAAATACAATCCCACGGCGGAAGTACTTTAAAAACAATTGCATTAAACACTGCGCTTACTGAAAACAAATACAGGGGGCAACTAAACGATAGTTTGTTTTGTTGGATTACTCAACAGAAAATTTACCTATTAAATTTAAACAATTTAAAATCAATAAAAATTGACTATAATTTTAAGAATCAAAATAATACCAGAAAGTTTGTTCGTTTTAGTGCAGTAAATAATAAAATACAGTTTTCTGGCGAAAATTTTGTTTCCTTTTTAGATAAAAATTATCAGTTAAAAAACACCATAGAAATACCAAAACACCTAAATTCACATTTTTCATTTATAGATAAAAATAAAAACTTATGGATTGCCACTTTTA
>NVSL01000105.1 GCA_002401215.1 Flavobacteriaceae bacterium
GGGTTGAGAAGGGCTCAATCGGCAACAGCAGAATGTCTGTCATGTCGATGGCATGGTTGCCGTACCCAGCGAAGGCTAATTTCATCGCGATCTGAATGGCTGACCAGAGGAAATAGAAATAGGCAAAGTGGACAAATTTCGCATCGGCGAACTTTGTCAGGTCCCATTTCATAGAACGGCTGACGAAAAGGCCTGCGACCATGAAAAACAGGGGGACGCGGAAAGGGCGKWRKKRTRRMAATTGYWWWWKSAKTSGWAKMAGTAAAAGAATATGCTGATGTCCATCGTGTTAAATTATCCGCAGTCAAACTTTTAGACCAACTCGATAAAGCAAACAAAACATTGTCATCATCAAACCATCCATTCGATTCTTTGGCGCGTTTTATCAACATTGAAAGACTGTCGAAAAACAAGTCGTTGTGTAAAATATCGTCTTTCTTTTTAATGCCATCCACAGAAAATTGACTTAAGAATTTACCCAAATCTACAAATGCATTTATTCGATTTTCTAATGTCATATTTAAAAAGTTTTGCTGTATTTTTGCGGCAAATTTAATGCAAAAAAAGATATGGCAATAATTATAACTGACGAATGTATTAATTGTGGAGCTTGTGAACCAGAATGTCCGAACAACGCAATTTATGAAGCTGCCGAAGATTGGACGTATGCACAGGGTACGGAGCTAAAAGGGTCGGTGGTTTTACCCAACGGAAAAGCGGTAAATGCAGATGACGATCAAGAGCCAGTGGATGATGAAGTGTATTTTATTGTTGCCGATAAATGTACGGAGTGTAAGGGTTTTCATGACGAGCCTCAATGTGCTGCGGTGTGTCCTGTTGATTGCTGTATCCCTGATGAAGATGTGGTAGAAACGGAAGAGGAGTTGCTTGCGAAAAAAACATTCATGCATAAAGAATAGATTGCTTTTAAGCATATTATAGGAAGTCCAAAAATGAAAATTTTGGACTTTTTTTGTGCCTTTATTTTTGAATACTGTTTAAATGAGTTTTTATAAGTAACTTTCGTTCCTTAACTAAACTACTTTTTATTATGCGTTCACAATTCATTGCTTTTTTTTGCTGCCTATTATTTTTTAATATTTTTTTATCTAATGCACAATCTACAGATAAAGAAGATTATAACGCATTAGAATACCGACTACTTGGTCCTTTTAGAGGAGGAAGAAGTGCCGCAGTAACTGGTGTTACAGGGAAACCGAACCTGTATTATTTTGGAGCAGCTGGTGGTGGAATTTGGAAAACTGAAAATGGAGGTAGGCACTGGGAAAATATTTCTGACGGGTACTT
This sequence comes from Flavobacteriaceae bacterium, assembly GCA_002401215.1. GTDB lineage: Bacteria > Bacteroidota > Bacteroidia > Flavobacteriales > Flavobacteriaceae > Urechidicola. The sequence continues at coordinate 1,309 of NVSL01000105.1, forward strand.
TGGTGGAAGTATTGGGGCTATAGCCGTATCTAAAAGTGATCAAAATGTAATTTATGTTGGTGGCGGAGAAAAGACAGTTAGAGGAAACGTGTCATCGGGTTATGGCGTGTGGAAAACTGTCGATGCAGGAAAAACATGGATATCTTCTGGCTTAGAAAAGTCGAGACATGTTTCAAGAATCGCAATAGATCCGGACAATCATAATATTGTATATGCTGCAGTTCTAGGAAATATTTACAAAGAAACTGATGAAAGAGGAGTTTATAAAAGTGTTGATGGTGGTAAAACATGGAAAAAAATATTGTTTGCAAATAATCTTTCAGGGGCAGTTGATTTACAATTAGACCCAACGAATTCGAGAATTTTATATGCTTCGACTTGGAGACTTCAAAGAACCCCGTATAGTTTGAGTTCTGGTGGAGAAGGCTCAGCATTGTGGAAAAGTACAGATAGTGGAGGAACTTGGACAGAAATTTCTAAGAATGAAGGGTTTCCAGATGACACCTTAGGTATTATTGGAGTAACAGTTTCTCCTGTAAATAATCAGCGAGTTTGGGCAATGGTAGAAAATAAGGATGAAGGTGGTTTGTATAGAAGTGATGATGGAGGAGAAACATGGGAGAAGGTAAATAGTGAAAGAAAACTAAGACAACGCGCTTGGTATTACACCCGTTTATATGCAGATACTAAGAATGCAGATCAAATTTATGTTTTAAACGTTAGATACCATAAAAGTACAGATGGTGGAAAAACTTTTAGTACACATGGAGCACCGCACGGTGATCATCATGATTTATGGATTGCACCCAATGACCCCAATAGAATGATAATTGGTGATGACGGAGGAGCCCAAATAACGTATGATGGCGGGGAAACGTGGAGTACTTATCACAATCAACCTACATCACAGTTTTATAGAGTTACTACAGATAATCATTTTCCATACAGAATTTACGCAGCTCAACAAGACAATTCAACCGTAAGAATTTCACATAGATCAGATGGATATTCAATTTCTGAAAATGATTGGGAAAGTACCGCTGGTGGAGAATCGGCTCATATTGCCGTAGATCCTTTAAATAATGACATAATTTACGGCGGTAGTTATGATGGGTTTTTAACTCGTAAAAATCATAAAACAGGAACAGTTAGAGCTATCAATGTATGGCCAGATAACCCTATGGGGCATGGAGCTGAGGGAATGAAATACCGTTTTCAATGGAATTTCCCTATCCAATTTTCCAAACACAACCCAAAGCGATTGTACACGTTTTCCAATCAAGTACATGTTACAGAAAATGAAGGGCAATCTTGGGAGGTTATCAGTCCAGATTTAACAAGAAATGATCCTGAAAAATTAAAATCATCAGGTGGTCCTATTACACAAGACAACACATCCGTAGAATATTATTGTACCATTTTTGCGGCACAAGAATCTCCATTAAAAGAAGGGTTGATTTGGGTTGGAAGTGATGATGGTTTAATACATGTAACTAAAGATGGAGGAAAGAATTGGGAAAATATTACACCCAAATCGATGCCAGAATGGATGATGATTAATAGCATTGAGCCAAGTTCTTTTGAAGAAGGAACCTGCTATGTTGCAGGAACAAGATATAAATTAGGAGATTTTACACCTTATTTATATAAAACTACCGATTATGGAAAATCTTGGAAACTGATAACTACTGGAATTAATTCTGAGCATTTTACACGTGTAGTTCGAGAAGATCCCAAACAAAAAGGATTGTTATATGCTGGGACAGAAACAGGTATGTATATCTCTTTTAATAATGGTGAAAATTGGAAATCTTTTCAATTGAATTTGCCAATTGTGCCAATCACCGATTTAACAATTAAAGACGATAATTTAATTGTTGCAACTCAAGGAAGAAGTTTATGGATATTGGATGATTTAACAATTATTCATCAATTAAAAAATGTGAATGAAGGAGATCATTTATATCATCCGAAGGATACATATAGAATGAGAGGAGGCTCAAGAGAGAATAGCAAAACTTCAGGAACAAATCATGCAAACGGGGTAATAACCTATTTCAATATTGAAAATTATTCTGAAAAAGACACTATTTCTCTAACCTACTTTGATTCTTACGGTGACACTATTCAATCCTTTAACAACCATAATGCTAAGAAGAATAAATTGAAGGTGAAAGATGGTGCTAACAAATTTGTATGGGACACTAAATATACAGGAGCTGAGAAGTTGGATGGTATGATATTATGGTGGGCCAATTTGGATGGTCCTCGTGCAATTCCTGGTTCATATAAAGTGGAGTTAAAAGTGAAAGAGCAACTTTTGTCAGAATCATTTAAAATTGTTTCAGACCCAAGAGCCGAAAGTTCTCAGGAGGATATGCGAAAGCAATTTGAGTTTATTTTGGATATCAATAAAACTATTGATGCTGCCCATAAATCAATAAAAAGAATGCGTGCTATTAATTCTCAATTAGAGTCTTTTCAAAGTCAATATAAAAATGATGAGCAAGTCAAGGATTTGGTAGAAAAAGCAAAGACTTTAGTCGAGGATTTTTCTGAAATTGAAAATGAATTGTATCAAACGAAAAATAGAAGCGGACAAGACCCTTTAAATTTCCCTATTAAGTTAACAAACAAATTAGGACACTTGAATTCTTTGGTTGGAATGGGTGATTTTGCACCAACAGAACAAGATGTTACAGTGAAAAATGAATTAACGAAAGCAATAGAAATCCAATTGAAAAATTTTGACAAATTGATTGATGAAGAGATAAAATTGTTTAATGAATCTTTTAACCAATTGAATTTAAACTATCTTTTTGTGAAAGAGTAAAGACTTAAAATATTCAATAATATCCCAAAATATAGTTAACTAAATGAAATCACGTAGAAATTTTATCAAACTAACAACTCTTGGAGGAGTAGCAGTAGTCTTAAATTCTTGTTCTTCTTCATCAGATGAAAAAGGAGCTTCAATAATCAGTTCAAAAAAATCAATAAATAAACCCTTGGTTATTTCTACTTGGACGCATGGAATGGATGCAAATGCAGCTGCATGGGAAATTCTGAAAAATGGAGGAACAGCTTTAGACGCATCAGAAAATGGCGTAAAAGTTACAGAGTCTGATCCTAATAATTCTTCGGTAGGTTTGGGAGGTAGACCAGACAGAGATGGGTTTGTAACCCTAGATGCTTGCATTATGAATCATAAAAATGAATGTGGGGCGGTGGCTTTTTTACAAGATTTTGAAAACCCTATTTCTGTGGCTAGAAAGGTAATGGAGGAAACAGAACATGTGATGTTAGTGGGTGAGGGTGCCAAACAATTTGCACTAGAACAGGGTTTYTCAAAAGTGAATCTTTTGACAGAAAAATCTAAAAAGGATTGGGAAAACTGGAAAGAGCATTCAAAATACAAACCTGTAATAAATATTGAAAATCATGATACTATTGGTTTGCTGACAATTGATGAAAAAGGAAATTTGGCGGGAGCATGCACCACAAGTGGAATGGCTTACAAACTGCATGGTAGAGTGGGAGATTCTCCAATTATTGGTGCAGGATTATTTGTTGACAATGAAGTTGGTGCTGCTTGTGCAACGGGGATGGGAGAAGCAATTATTCGTATCGCAGGAAGCGCTATTGTTGTTGAGCTTATGCGTAATGGTATGTTGCCTCAAGAAGCGTGCAAAGCGGCAGTTGATAGGATTATTTCAAAACATAATAATTTAAAAAACCTTCAAGTAGGGTTTATCGCCTTAAATAAAAATGGAGAAGTGGGTGCTTACAGTATTCGTTCAGGGTTTAATTATGCTTTAAAAGATTCTTTTCAGGAAACATTGATTGACTCAAAATTTGCTGGATAAATTTCTGAGGATATTTTCAAGAGCTATATTGATTATTGACCTGCCTATTGAAAATGGTTATTTACGAGTTGTAGATTCTTAAAATAGCAATGATATATTAAGATATAAACACTCAAATTTTACTTATGATAAAATGCGAAACAGTTTCTCCATCCCAACAGTTGCAAATTCTGAAATAACAGTTAAGTTTTCAAAATGACTTTCTGATACATTTGGTTTTGGGTCAATAAAATAAATAGGAGTATTTTCTTTAACAGCATAAATCAAATTTGCGGCAGGATATACTTGCATYGAWGTMCCRATAATKAKTAATATATCTGCAGTTTTTGTAATTTCTTCGGCACGAGTTAAATTCGGAACTACCTCTCCAAACCAAACAATATGCGGTCTAAGTTGAGAATTTTGTTTGCAAACATCACCCAGTTTTAAATCACCATCCCAATCATAAACTAGGTTTTTATCGGCTGTACTTCTGACTTTCCGTAACTCACCATGTAAGTGAAGTACATTTTTACTTCCGGCTCTTTCATGTAGATCATCTACATTTTGTGTGATGATTTGCACATCATAATTAGCTTCTAAAGAATGCAATAATTCATGTGCTTTATTAGGTTTTACTTTTAACAATTGCTTTCTTCGGACGTTGTAAAACTCCAATACCAATTCAGGATTTCGTTCAAAACCCTGTGGTGTTGCGACTTCTTCGATGCTGTGTCCTTCCCACAATCCACCGGCATCTCTAAAGGTTTGTATKMYWGRYYMWKMKMWRAWRMYTRMMMMKRTWMMKASYWSMRKWSYTWWKWWARGWTWYWKTKRWTRRYTWKNATTTSRWYWGKWYKWKTKWYWTWYWTYWRTMAWAWRTTKWTWWAAATAGTATAGAGAACATTTCATTAAAGTTAAGAATTAGTTTAGAAAATAATTTGAATATAAAATTAAGATATAATCTATTATGATACCTATATTTGCACCTCAAAAAATCRTCAATAATGARGGCAGGAATTGTAGGATTACCCAACGTAGGAAAATCAACCTTATTTAATTGTTTATCAAATGCAAAAGCGCAAAGTGCAAACTTTCCTTTTTGTACGATCGAACCTAATATTGGCGTAGTAAATGTACCAGATTCAAGATTAGAGAAATTAGAAGAATTGGTAAACCCAGAACGTGTGTTACCTGCTACTGTTGAGATTGTTGATATTGCAGGATTGGTAAAAGGAGCGAGTAAGGGAGAAGGATTGGGAAATAAATTCTTAGCAAATATACGAGAAACGGATGCTATTATCCACGTATTGCGTTGTTTTGACAATGACAATATTGTACATGTAGAAGAGGGGATTGACCCTGTTCGTGATAAGGGAATTATTGATGTAGAACTACAACTTAAAGATTTTGAAGCAATAGAAAAACGCTTAGAAAAATCAAAAAAGGCATCGAGAACCGGAGATAAAGTTGCCGTTAAAGAAGTGGAGACTTTACAAAAAATAATGAGTGGYTTAGAAGGGTTTCATTCTGTTCGTGAAATCGAATTGACCGAAGATGAGCGTGAGTTTATTAAGCCATTACAACTCTTAACAGACAAACCAATTTTATATGTTTGTAATGTTGATGATGCATCGGCTGTTAGTGGAAACGCCTATGTTGATGCTGTAAAAGAAGCAGTAAAAGATGAARATGCCGAAGTAATTATTTTGGCGGTGGGTACCGAAGCGGATATTAATGAGTTGGAAGATTACGAAGAGCGTCAGTTGTTTTTAGAGGATATGGGTTTAAATGAACCTGGTGCTTCAAAATTAATTCGTGCAGCATATAAATTATTAAACTTGCAAACTTATTTTACTGCCGGAGTGAAAGAAGTACGCGCTTGGACAATCAATGTTGGTGATACTGCTCCGCAAGCTGCAGGTGTAATTCATACTGATTTCGAAAAAGGATTTATCCGTGCAGAGGTTATTAAGTATGATGACTACGTTGTATTAGGAAGCGAAGCTAAAGTAAGAGATGCCGGTAAATTAGGCGTTGAAGGAAAAGAATATATCGTACAAGATGGCGATATGATGAATTTTAGATTTAATGTTTAGGGGTTACTAATTTCGCGAATTGACACTAATTTTTCATTCTTCCTAAACTGATACGATGACTTCGAGTCATCGTATCAGTGAACGCATTTGTATTATTGCATAGGGTACGTCTTTACGAGGAGGAACGACCAAGTAATCTCATTAAATTGAATGAAATAAAACGGTTCTACCACTATTTGTGTGGGTAAAGATCTAATCCCCCATGAAAAAACAGTATAGCGCTTCTAAAATTCTTAAAAGTTCTATAGCCCTTTGCTACAG
>NVSL01000003.1 GCA_002401215.1 Flavobacteriaceae bacterium
TATTATTTTTGGAACATTTAATAATCCAAAAAACTTTGCAAAAGAAACCGGCTTTTATAACGGGGCATCTTCCAGAATAGTTGATTTGATATTATTCAGAGATATCTATAAACCATAACATGATTAAGTCATGAGATTAATATAAATCATCAATCCAGTTGAAGACTCAATAAAGGAGTCTTCGGTTCAATAAAGGCTTAAGATATAGAGTAAAAAATTACTTTCTAAAGCTGAATCAGAAATGGTTTATAGACAAACTGATATTAATAGAAAAAGATTGATGTCTATCAGTTAGTTTATGAAATTACTCAAGAGTTTCCTAAAAATGAGAGGTACGGATTAACATCACAATTTACAAGAGCAGCTGTATCTATTTCATTAAATATAGCCGAAGGGGCAGGTGATACTGATGCGCAGTTTAATAGATTTTTAAAAATCGCTCTTGGGTCAGTAAAAGAATGTGTAGTCTGCTCAACTATTGCTTCAAGACAACAATTCATTGATCAAAACTCAAATAATATCAATAGAGAAAAACTTGAAGAATTATCTAAAATGATTATCGGGCTTCAAAAATATCTCAATTCTAAAAACACCTCTAAAGACTAACAACTATAGACTAACGACTTTTAAAAAATGACTAAATTTCAAAAAAAATTAGATAACGAATTCGGATTATCGTCATGGGCAATCAATAATAAAACGACTATTTATGTTGTTATTGCTTTGATTTTATTCCTCGGATATTCTGCATATAAAAGTATGCCTAGAGAGAGTTTCCCAGAAATTAAGGAAACCAAAATTTACATCAGCTCAATCTTTCCAGGTAATACCGCTGAGGACATCGAAAAACTAATTACCGATCCTATCGAAGACAAAATTAAAACGGTGAGCAATGTGGTTGAGATTACCTCAACATCACAAGAAGATGTGTCTTTGATTATTGTTGAATTTGATGAAAATATCTCGGTAGAGTCTGCCAAACAAAGTATAAAAGATGAAATTGATACCGAAACTTCTGGCGAAGATTGGCCAACTTTTAACGGCGCCAAAGTAGAACCGAATGTCTTTGATTTGAGTATGTCTGAAGAAATACCGATTTTAAACATCAATATTTCTGGAGATTATCCTGTAGAAAAATTGAAAGAATTTGGAGAATATTTGGAGGATGAAATTGAAGGCTTAAAAGAAATCAAACAAGTTGATATCCGTGGGGCGCAAGAAAAAGAAGTAGAAGTTGCGGTAGATATTTATAAAATGATGGCTGCCAAAGTGAGCTTTAATGATGTTTTAGGGGCTATCAAAAATGGAAATGTTACCATGTCTGCAGGTAATTTAATTGCGAGCGGACAAAGAAGAACCATCCGTATTATTGGCGAGATTGACAAACCATCAGAGCTTGAAGACTTTGTAGTAAAGACTGAACATGACAACCCTATTTACCTTAGAGACATTGCGACTGTAGCGTTTAAAGAAAAAGAACGCACCACCTATGCGCGTGAATTTGGCAACCGAGTTGTAATGCTCGATGTTAAAAAAAGAGCAGGTAAAAATATGGTGGATGCTACTGAAAAAATCAAAGTGATTTTAAAAGAAGCGAAAGAAAATGAATTTCCACAAGACTTAAAAGTTACTATTTCTAATGATCAATCTACCAAAACAATTGGGCAGGTTGATGACTTGGTAAACAACATTATTTTCGGGATTATTTTAGTCGTCGGAGTCTTAATGTTTTTCTTAGGATTTAAAAATGCGCTCTTTGTAGGTTTCGCAATTCCGATGTCGATGTTTATGTCTTTGATGATTTTGAGCGCACTCGGATATACCATGAATACCATGATTCTCTTCGGATTAATTATGGGGCTTGGGATGTTGGTAGATAACGGAATAGTAGTTGTAGAAAACGTCTATCGACTGATGGACGAAGAAGGAATGACTCGTAAAGAAGCAGCAAAAAAAGGGATTAGCGAAATTGCATATCCAATCATTATTTCAACAGCAACAACCATTGCAGCATTTATTCCCTTAGGATTATGGCCCGGAGTTATGGGGCAGTTTATGATCTATTTCCCAATCACACTTTCGGTGGTTTTGGGCTCCTCATTATTCGTTGCAATTTTCTTTAACTCGGTGTTGGTTTCTCAATTTATGAAAGTTGAAGATACCGATATGCCGCTTAAAAATATCATCATTATTTCGGCTATTCTCGTCGGACTTGGATTGTTTATTTTCTTGTTCGGTGACACCTATAAAGTGTTAGGAAGCATTATGATAGTCACCGCTTTTTTACTGTGGATTTACCGTTTCTTTTTAAGAAAAGCTGCCAATTATTTTCAAACAAAATTACTGACCAGGCTCGAACGTTTTTATGAAAAAGTATTGCGCGCATCTTTAAAAGGATGGAGACCTTATGCAATTGCCCTCGGCACATTTGTATTATTAGGTATTGCTTTTAAGGGGTTTGCATACTCATTAGAAATAAAAAGAACTAAAGTAGAATTCTTTCCAAACAACAAACCAAATCAGATAATAGTGTATATCGAGTATCCGCAAGGAACGGATATTGAAAAGACAAATACCATCACCAAAGAAATTGAGAAACAGGTGTATTCAATTTTAAATGCACCCGAGAATATGAATGCCGATGGCACGCATAATTATTTGGTAGAATCTGTAGTTTCACAGGTTGGTGAAGGCGCAGGGAATCCACAAACGGATAGTGGTGCTTCTGGCGAAATGCCACATCGTGCAAAGATTACGGCATCGATGCGCGAATTTAAATTTAGAGAAGGCAGAAAGAGTGAGGAGCTCTTTGAAAAAGTGCAAAAAGCTTTGGTAGGAATTTTCCCTGGTATTTTAATTTCGGTAGAAAAAGATAATAACGGACCACCTGCTGGACCTCCAATCAATTTAGAAATTGAAGGAGATGATTATGCTGAGTTGATTCATACTGCTGAAAAAATGCGTGATTATATCAACTCTAAAAACATCAGCGGAATTGACGAATTAAAAATTGATGTCAATAGGTCAAAACCAACAATGATAGTTGAAATAGATCGTAAAAAAGCGGGAGAATTAGGCGTCTCTGCAAGCTCAGTTGGGCAACAATTACGCAATGCAATTTTCGGTGCCAAAGCTGGAGTGTACAAAGAAGATGGCGATGATTTTGATATTTATGTACGTTTTAACGAAGATAACCGCTACAATACAAGTGCTATTTTTAATCAAAAAATAACTTTTAGAGAGCAATCTTCTGGAAAAGTAAAAGAGATTCCTGTATCAGCAGTTGCAAAACAAAAAAACAACTCTGGGTTTAGTGCCATCAAACACAAAGACATGAAAAGAGTGGCGGTTTTATATTCTGCCTTAGCTCCTGGATATACCGATGCTGCTGCAATTGTGAATCAAATTCAGGCAGAAATGGAATTTTTTACCGAGTTACCAAAAGGAGTAAAAGTTGATTATACAGGACAAATTGAAGAACAACAAAAGCAAATGAAATTTTTGATGGGTGCCTTTTTTACAGGWTTGGCATTGATATTTTTTATCTTGATTTTCCAGTTTAATTCTGTTTCAAAACCAGCGATTATCATGCTTGCAATCTTCTTAAGTTTGATTGGCGTTTTTGGTGGATTGGTATTAACAGGGTCTGCATTTGTAATTATGATGACCATGATGGGTATTATTTCATTGGCAGGAATTGTTGTAAATAACGGTGTCGTTTTACTAGATTACACCCAACTTTTAATGGACAGAAAGAAAGTCGCTTTAAATTTAAATGAAGATGAGCATCTTGGCATTAACGATATTTATGACAGTATTGTAGTGTCTGGAAAAGCACGTTTAAGACCTGTTTTATTAACGGCAATTACTACTATTCTTGGATTGATTCCGTTAGCAATTGGTTTCAATATTAATTTCTACACCCTCTTTACAGAGTTTGACCCTAATATTTATATGGGTGGAGATAACGTAATTTTCTGGGGGCCTTTAGCATGGACTGTTATCTATGGATTGTTCATCGCAACTTTTCTTACCTTAATTGTGGTTCCTATTTTATTCTACTTGGTTAACAAATTTAAGATTTGGTTGAGAAGAGTTTTGGCATAAGACTTAAAACAATTTATTTAGAATCCGAAGTGTAAAAACTTCGGATTTTTTTACGTAAAAAAACTACCTTGCAATTATGGAATTTCAAAAATCATATACGGTAGAAGAGGCCAAAAGAGCGCTAGAAAAATACTGTGCTTATCAAGAACGCTGTCATAAAGAAGTAACCCAAAAATTATATGATTTAAATATGATACCTGAAGCGAGGGCTGTGATTATTGTCCACTTAATTGAACATAATTTTTTAAATGAAGAACGGTTTTCTAAAAGTTATGCAAGAGGGAAATTCAGAATTAAAAAGTGGGGGAAACAACGTATTACACGTGAATTAAAATTCAGAAACATTTCTGTTTATAACATTAAATCAGCCTTTAAAGAAATTACTGATGATGATTATTTTACTGCTTTTAACGCGTTAGCAGAAAAAAGATTATCAGCAATTAAAGAGACCAACAAATACAAAAAAAGAAAAAAATTAGCTGACTATCTTTTATATCGCGGATGGGAATCTAACTTAGTCTATGCAAAAGTAAGTGAGTTAATTCCATAAAACCAAAATCAAGATTAATTTTTCTTAAAACTATCCGATTTTTTTAGCGGTGGACTCTTTCTCTTTTTGATAAAACCTTTATTGGCAGGTTTTAATTTAAGCGGTATTCGTTTTGGTTTTTGTTTCGCCTTTTTTGTTGATTTATCAGACCTCATTAATTCTTCTTGTAGTGGCGCTTCATCACCGCTTATCATTCCACTTTTATCAGCAAACATCATGGTGTCTAACTCGGTAATTCCAAAAGATTTTTTATACTCTTCAATTTTATAAACTACATTAATTTTGTCATTTACTGCTGAATAAGCATCTAGCAACCGTGTAACCTCGGTCATCACTTCTTCTTCTGATATACTTGTAATTGACAACATATCGTGCAATCTAAAAGCGTGATTGTACAACACATTAAAACGCATTTTTACATCGGGTCTGTCTAAAATTTTTACATCAATAGTGTCTAATACATCCTCGATTAAAAGTGACAAGTCTCTTGCATTTTGCAGCGCCTCACTTTTTGTTACACTTTGGTAACGTTGCATTTTTGTTTCTATCAATTGATATTTCTCCCAACTAGCAACTTCCTTTTTCGCGGTTGGCGACAAGGTGATTCCAATACTGCTCACTTTTGCTTTTTCTTGAAGAGTTGTTGTTTTAACCTCATCCATTTTCTTGTCTTCATCTGGAGTACAAGAAATAATCGTGATAAAGATAATTGCTATAAATAATATTCTGCTCATAATTTTTTTAGAAGATTGTAAAAATAGGAATTATTCTAATCTATCATATCCTTTTAACAATAGTTTCTATTTTTGCAAAACAAAATTTAATACGAAATAATATGTTTGTCGACTTTGAAAAACTCCCCGATACTTCAAAAATTTGGATGTATCAATCTGATAGAAAATTTTATCCCAACGAAATTGAAGGACTAAAACATAAAATTGAAGGCTTTTTATCTTCTTGGAATGACAACGGAAGCGACATTATTTCTTCATATCAATTCCGTTATAATCGCTTTATCATCTTAGCTGTTGATCAAACTATTGACCCGATAACCGTAAATGCTATTGACGATTCTGTGCGATTTATTTTACAACTACAAACTGATTATAAAGTGGCCCTTTTAGACAAATTGAATGTGTGTTTTAAGCAAGGTGATTTTGTGCAATACAAAGATTTAAAAGCTTTTAAAAAGTTAATAAAAAGCAAATCAGTTTCCGAAAAAACAATTGTCTTTAATAATTTAATCAATACAAAAGAAGAATTAGAAGCTGATTGGGAAATTCCGATTACAGAGAGTTGGCACAATCGCTTTTTGTAGGTTATTACTTCAATATTATAGTGTCATTTATAATCGCAAAATCAAATTGTACATCTAAAATAATCAAATTGTACACGTTTGAGGGCAAATATAACACTTTTAATCAACGTTTAAACACCTTTAAAACAGCGTTAAATGCTCTGTAGGGTTGCTTAGGTCATAGTTAGCTGTCAACACCTCTATCTTCTTTTTCTGAGGCTTACCACAGTTGTTTGCAACACTAACACTCTGCTCGAGCTTCTTTGTATTCCACGCAAACTTATTTGTGTATTCTACCAATATATCACTCGGATAGCTACTCATTAAGAATTTACCTTCGATGCGTGACAGCGTTTTTAGTAGCATTTCAAAGTCATCTCTACTATAACCATCATAGTGACCACAATCACTATTGAAGTACGGTGGATCACAATAAAAGAACGCGTCTTTAAAGTCCCTTGAGTTAATTATTCTCAATGCATCAGTACATTCAATATTCACATTTTGGATCCTAATTGAGTACTCCTCAGTAAATGAATTTCGTTTGTTAGTTATTTTTTGAGAGGTCGTTCCTTTTTGCTTATCATAACCAAAAGAACCATCTAACATACTAGAGAATGATTGCGCTGCCAATACCCAAATAGACCAAGCTCTTTGTATTCGAGTAAACATGTGTGGATTGTTATAAATTACAATTGCATCATTATGAATAGACCTTGAGTGTAATGATATCCTAATCATCTTTTCAAGGTCTATAAACTGATTTTGTACAATTTCATAAAAGTTTATCAACTCTCTATTGGTGTCATTTATCACTTCAACATCGCTTTTAGGTTTTGACCAAAAGATAGCACCACCTCCAACAAATGGCTCTGCATACAAAGTGTGTTTTGGAAACATTGGCAGTATGGTTGCTACCAAATTTTGTTTACCTCCGTAATATGATACCGGTGTTTTCATACATTCAAATTAAATTTAACCTGGTTACCTGTGAGTAATTCTTTTGTGCCATCAATGTTGTTTTCATAGATATGAACATTGCCAAGAAACAGCGTAATACTTTTTAATGGCACATTAATCTGTCTGCTAATTAAATACAGATGATAAATATCTGAAGGCAATCCTAAATTTGCATCACTACTTCTTTGATAAGCTGTTAGTACGAGTTTACCTTTTTCAATTTGAAACTGTATAAGACTAAGACATGGTTGCTGATTGGTTTCGGTATTGTTTGATCCTAAAAACAGCACATAGTTTTTAGAGCTGCTTTTTTCTTTATTAATCTTAGTGATCAATGTTGGTAACTGCTCAAAATAAGTTGGGTAACTGTTAACTAAAATAGGGCCACAATAATCCCACCATGACACACCAATTTCTCTATATGCTGCCGTATTTCGCTCGCCTTTCATAAATAGGTTTAGTTCGTTCTTAAGTTTGTTACGAGCTACTGAGCGCCCTTCAAATAGTTCTAGTAGATCTACGGGCTTTAACTCTAGCCTTTGATTTAATAAATAGTTAATGTTTCCTTTCTTGTTTTCTTGGACTTTCCCTTTGCTAAGAATACTTTGTAATGTTTTGTGGTATTTATTCATCTATTTTTGTTTTTTATTTTACTTTTACGCCTCACTCACACCTATAAAAAAAGCCTACGACAACCAAAGGATTTTGTCCTTCAGTAGCCGTAGGCTTTTGATTAAAAAGGTGTGAGAGTTTTTTTAATGCTGAGGGACATTTTTACACTCCCCTCGTACTAAGTGCTACTTTTTTAAATCAATTTTTAGTTGAATAAAAAAGAGTTTTATTTGTTTACTATTCATCTGTATCATCCTACGGCAACGCGTTATAAGTTGTTTTTTTAGCGTCAAAATCTGCCTGAACAGTAGTTGTATCCTCCCCAAGTCTCACCATTAAATCTAATTCATTAGATAAGTTTTTTAATTCAGCGCGTTGGTCATCTTYTGATGTTGGAACTGAAATTGGAGTACGTTGCGCAGGAGTAAAATCTATTTGACTATCTGGTAGCCCCAAAAGACCTTGTGGATCTTCAACCGTTTTTTCTACTACAGAATTACCTACTGGTAAATCTTTTGTGCTAATCGTGTCGCTATGAATACCAATAATTGTATTGGTATCGTCTATTTCTACAAATACTGTTTCTAATACTAATGCCATATCGCTATATAATTTACTTTTGCTAATGCTCTTTGTTCACTATTCATACAAGTTATTGCAACTCTTGACCCCTCATAGGCATAAATACATGTGAGCGTATCATTGCCATCAACATTACCACTATAATATATAGTTGCAATACTTGGGATAAATCCTTTTAAATTTGACATTGAATATCCTGATGGCGGATACACGTATGCTTTTTTAGAGCTGTTAGTCAATAATGTTCCTCTGGTATATTTTATAGGTACAATACCGGCATCTTTTAATGCCTTTGGAGTAATGCCTTTGGTAGCATCTGTTCCTGTTTTGACCTCTGTTGATGTAGCAAATGCACTAATACCTTYACGCGAAGTTGTGGCTGTACGATTAGCCAATTTTTTAGGAGTCAGAAACCGAATATCATCAGTATTAGCATTTGCTTCCGTTTGGGTAGCAATTTCTGCAATTCCTTTTACTTCTTCAGTTGCATCAGGTTGTGTTTTATTCGTTAACTCATAGAGCGTTTCAATACTCTTTAAATCGGTAAATGCAAATGTTGATGCTGTATCGGGTAAGCCAGCTCCACAAGTTGCATATCGAGTGATATAAGCCGGCAAAACATCWMMRRCANWAYCAWMRTYYAWATYAKTNRKYAWRRSWRAMATTGTCAATGGTTTCAATAATACTAACTGTATTGTTAAACACACTACCAACAAATTTCAAGATTTCGCCATTATAAACAATAACACCATCTGTAACTGTTGACCCATCACTAATGGTACCTGATAAGATTGCGTTTTCGCCAACTATATCAGTAAGTGCTTTAAATCCTTCCTTTAAAATTTCCTGTGTATAAATCCACGTTTTAGTCGTTTCAGGAAAACCAGTACTAACTACATCTAACCTATTCATATTTTATGCTATAATTTTTTGAGTATAATTTGTAATAATCTAACAGCCCTTTCATCTTAGTTTCAAACCTAATAATCTCTAATTGTGTTGATGGTTTTAATACCAAAGGCACTATCACCACAAAATCAACACCATCACCAATAAATGAATTAGGATCATAAAGGTATTGAGGGCTATTGTCTGCCTCACTATAAATGAATTTTGGTTTATTATCTGCAGGATGATACAACCAATTAGGTTCTAAAATCCGAGCATTTTGTATAATGATCCTTCTTAAATGAAAATCAAAACTATCATTAAGTACAGCTCGTAAATAGCAAACTTGTGAGTTATGATTCATCTTATAAAGACTTATCACCTTATAGTCAATAAATTCATTATATAAATTAATCATTGGCTGTATGAGCGACTGTAAATATGCAATCGTTTTTGGCTGTCTTAAGGCAAATGGCAAGCACCAAATAACTAGACGTAAATAATCAATTATGTAAACTATATTATTCATCGCTACGTGCTACATATGTTATTACTAATTCTGCTTCATCTAACTTTAAATAGCCACTTTCAGGCGCTCTAATCTCATCTATTAAACCAACACCTACAGTTCCTATAGTTGTATAATCATGGCCTCCAAATTTAGACCAGGACTTTCTTATAGAGGTAGCTCTACGATTTACACCTTCTACATTGGCTCTAATGTCTTTTTCTAATTCTGCAGGAAAAAACTCACCATCAAAATCAATCGAGTTTAAGTGTGTGTTTATTTCGTTAATTACTGGAGTGTCATTTGTACCATCTAATCTGCGTCCTTGAACATCGAGCACCAAAGGATCATAATACACGATCACTTCTAACTTTAAATCGTCATGATCTAAAGACACAGATAAAACCGTAGTTCCTGCATCTGCAATTTCGTTTAAGTAATAATTTGCTGCTGACAACTCAGTTGAATCTAACTTTACTTTTTCGCCTGCAGTCTCTTTTGCTAATTTTACCTTTAATGCTCCATAACCATTAATTACTATTTTTGATACAGATGCATGCTTTATAATTTTAGAAGTATCTATTTGCTCTTGAGTTAACCCAGTATCATTATACTTATCGGTTTCGATTATTAAATCTTGACCATAACGAAACTCCAACGCCTTATCTCGATACCAGTATCGAGTATGTACTCGAGTGTTTTTTATTAATAAGTCTATAAGTGATTTGAAAATATCCCACAGTTTTTCTAACTGCCAAATTGCAAAAGCAATAATCCATACAAACAAACGCCAAATAGCTACTTTAGAGCTGCTATCTACATTTGCAAGTGTATTTTTTTCATCAGTCGTTAA
Source organism: Flavobacteriaceae bacterium (assembly GCA_002401215.1). Taxonomy (GTDB): domain Bacteria; phylum Bacteroidota; class Bacteroidia; order Flavobacteriales; family Flavobacteriaceae; genus Urechidicola. Next base: position 10,358 of record NVSL01000003.1, read on the forward strand.
TACTTCTAATGCGTTCAAATCTGTTGATGATGCTTTAGCATCAAGTATTGATTGTTGTATGTCGTTTATAGATCTTGCCATTATATTTTAATTACAATCTGTAGTTCCTTTTATTTGGGTACTGTTAAATTTAATAGTATCTAATAATTCGCCATTTGAATTAAATGGCACTATATAATAAAGCTTTATACTATCGCTATCTCTTTGAATTACTCCATTCCAAAAAAGTGTTTCGTAATCATCATAGCTGTTATGCTTTTCCCAAACTCCAATTTTATTAATCCACTCCGTTGTATATATGCAAGTTGTTGGATATTCAAAACTTACAAAGATATAGCCAATGATGATGAATGCTATCATCAAAGGAAATCCAATTAAGAATCTAACTCGTTTCATTTTTACACTTTTAAAAAAACAACCAGAGGCAACTTTTTAAAGTATGCGTCCCCACGCACCTCTGACTGTTTCACTATTATTGTGGGGTTAAGTTTTAAAAGGTCGTCTGCCTCTCGGCTCTAATAATCCTACATTCCCCAATGTTTATATTTGTTTTAACCGACCTCTATGATTTTATTTTTCTATGGTTGCTCTAAACATTATCCTAATTGTTTTAAAAATCCAATAAATCTATTAGCCATTAATTGATGCCCTTCTTGTGTTGGATGGATGCCATCTGTTATAAAAGGATTATAATTGTCTGTATATCCAGTTTCTGTGCCTACAATAGTTTTAAATATATGAGGGTTTACTTCGCTTTCGCGTTCCATGTTAAAAACTGGAATAGAATAGTAATTGCACACTTCTTTTACTGCATTGCCATAATCTTGAATTGTTGCACCATTATGTAATTGACCATAGGTGGTGCCAAATTTTGGAGGTGTTAAAAATAAAATCTGCTTCTTGTCAGCATTCACCCCTATTTGTGAATTGTGATATTTATCTATCAAGCCTAAACACAACACATCTAAAGCTCCATAATAAGTTTCTGCGGTTGTATCACCCATTACACCTAAGTCTCTTCCTTGTCTCGCATCGTTTGTACCTCCCATAATAACTACCAAATCAGCAGCATCATCCATCGCCGAATATCTTTCAACCATAGAACTACCATCACTTAATATATTTGTTATAGTGCTGCCATCCGAACCAAAATTTAAAAAGGATAAGCCTAACACATCACAGGTTAAACTAGCAAATGAATTTAAAGTACCCGGATACTCAGGGACGTTTCTAGGAATAAAACCTCTTATAATACTATCCCCTAAAAAAGTAGCTTTTTTACCGTTCCAAATAGTAACAGATGACAAGTTTGGTATGTTTTTGTATTGTATTTTTTTATTAGCATCTAATTGAGGAAATGAATATTTTTCACCTGCTCTAAAAGGCTCTATTGATTCTAAAAAAGGAATGTAAACAGAAGGGATAGATTCGTTTAGACTTATCTGAAATGTAGAATAAGACCCTGATGCGCTATCTACAAGAGATTTTATAAAATATTCTCCTGACAATACCGTTTGAACATCACCTGTATTAATATTTCCTCTTATTAAAACTTTATTTATATCATAAAAAAACCAATATTTTGTCCCACCAAAACTTCTTCTTACAACATCTCCTGGTTTTACTTTTATGAAATTAGAATAAACATAAGATATATGTGTTTGGTACTGAGAAGTATCTGCTGCGTTAAATTTATTTTCACTAATAAACTCAGCAGATAATTTTTCTGATAAATCCCCAGCTGTTACTGAATTTTCAATTGACAACCTTCTAACATCGGTCAATTTATATCCTTCTAAATAAATAGCTTGTGAGGCTAATTGAGAATTAGCTACGCTATAAATAACAAATGAAACGTTTTTTACATCTATATCGGTGTCAACAGCAACTTGGAAGCCCTCAATAAATTCTTGGGCAGCATTGTAAGTGACAATATTTGAGGCTTGAGATATTCCCTTTAATTTAAATAAATTGTAATCCGTAACATCTATAAAATCAGAAACGGAATTGAAAGATAAAACTTCTACATTTCCGTTAAACCTATTTATATAAAAACCATCAGTTAAAGGTTCATCCAGAATCCCATTCAAAGCATCATGAACAGCTTTACCACTAACACCCGTAGATGTGTTTGATTCTTCAATTATGTTTTTAACTAAAGGCTGAGTATTCACCCAAGCTTCAGAAGTAACTCTATAAATACCGTTATTAGTATTCACAGGCTCATCATAAACCCTTGCGGACACACCATCAAGCAAACCAACTGCAGAAGGTAAATCTGACTCTAATGGATATGATTTAATTCCTTCAGTATTTAAAACCTCAAAACTTTCGGTAAGTTCTTTTGTTTTTGCACCAACCTCGCCAATAGAGTTGTACCCTGCCAAATCAGACTTAGTTCTATCGTCTAATTCTTTAATGATCTCTGAGCCTTCATCTTTTGAGTACTCTTGATTATTGTAATCTCTTATGTTTTTCTGTATCATATTTATTGAAATAAATNYGTNTTNTNCAAANWAAWYMWTTTTYWWAKAANAWCTNWYSRTTKCTKAWTNTTWTAYYTSTNNCWGRCCRWAWKCNCRTWYCNKYYATANKRYKKWAMTNGTNSRGRRWWGCYMKCWWATKCNWKMASGMRTARCRWTWKMCNGYMCTANCWCYMATWWTWRCNGTTRTGGCCACATTGTTAGCATCCGCAATTTCCATAACCGTGTCAATTGATCCAGTTTCTTGAATTGCAATATCAAAGAGCGATTGATTATTTTGAGCAATTATGATCATTCTATATCTAAATTTTTATAAAATTTCTTGTTTATAATTTTTATGGCCTTCGCAGCAAATGGATATCCCAAAACATCTAAATTCTCTAAAACACTTACAAATAATTGCCAAACGATTACCAATAAAACTGTCCAAAAAAGCCAGTTAAACGGATTAATTTCAAAATCAAATACGATAGGAAAATGAGTGTGTTTTCTAAAAGTATTTAGCATTGCTAAAATGATTAGGTACACAAATATTTTAAGTGCCATTCTGCCAAGTTTTCGGCTCTCATGCTTTTCGCCTTTTTTGAAGGATGCTTTAATTCCTGTACTCCATTCAAAAATTATTAAGACCACATAGGCAATTAAAAACTGCCACTCAACTCCAAATAGTGTCGTTAGAAATCCTAAAGCTCCAGCGAATTTTAAAACCTTTGTGGACATCATAAATCCAAAGGCACTAATTTTAAATTCATGAAAGCTACTAAAGCCAAAACCATCTATTATAAAATTCAATTTCTTCATTACGCTTCAGTATTTAATTTAATTCGTTCTTTTAAATCGTTATAATTTTTGCCATCTCTAGCTAATTGTATTCTTATTATTTGTTCAATTTCTTCATCTTTTACATTGGCCTTAATTTTTCTAATAAGACCTGCACCCATAATTGGATCTTCTTTCCACTCTCCAGGGTTTGTTCTAATAATTAATCCAACCTCCTGGTCTAAACTGTCTCCAGTCTTAAAATCGCCATTGGCAATTAGGATATCATCGTTTGTATCTAATAAAAAATCTGTCATATTATTCTATTACTCCAATTGCTGTTACGGCGCCACCTGATACCGATGATCCTGTAACTACGGTTGTTCTACTTACTACATACAATTCAATAGCATCTGCAATATCTTCAGCAATTTGCTTTCTAGCTTCTGAGGGTGTTATATCCGGATTGTTAGACTGCACATCATAAGCCTGCTCTATCAATATTGCCAATGCTGCTTTTGTAATTGCCATATTATGCTGTTAAAACGGTGCTTAAGCGGAGTTTAATTGCCAGCATTGCTGCAACGTCAATTGTATTTCCTTGTATCACCAATATTTTATTTAATTCATCAATCATATCATCTATAATATCTTTCAAACTCTCATTTCCTTGCTTTATAATAAAGCCTGATTCTTTTATTGTAAAAACAGAATCACCACTTGTAAAAATTCCCTCTTCAAATTCATCTGCATCTATTAAAAATGAGGCGGAGCTTTTATTTTCTAAAATTCCCAATCTGCATTTGGTACCAACTTTTGGTTTTCTATAAAAAGAACTTAATCCAAGCGATACATCAAAATATTCTAGACCATCAACTAAGCCTTCAACAATCATTAGTTTTTTATCCCAATCAACAGATTTTACTTTAGCCCAAATTATTTGAGCCGTAATAGCCTCTTTTTGTCGCTGATGCAATAATCTATCAAATTCATCTAGCTCTTTACTCATTTGCTTTATCTCCTAATTGTATGGTTCTTCTAAATTGTGGCGTATCATTAAAATCAACTTTTGTGCGCTCTACATAATACGTTCCGTTTCTATCCGGATATAAATCACTTTTTAATTCAACTTTTTGACCATGTTTAATAACAGGATCTCCAAACAGTTTTATGGATCCATCAAAGCCATCAACCTTGTACTTTTTTAGATCTTCTTTTGCAATCGTCTCGAGCTCGGCTTCTATTTCAATTCCGTAATAACTCAATTGTCGCTCTTCGCCATCTTCATCGCCTACAGTAACTTCAATTTTTCTACCATCTGGTAAAGTTGATACTGCAGTAATTCTTATAATTACATCTTCTTTATGTTTATAGTTGAGCTCGTTGCTCACTACATTTTTTTCGAGATGTATTTTTACAACTTCATCGTCAGAGTTATCAGCATATATTTTACCACACACAATCTGTTTTCCTTTCATGTAACTATAAAGGCTGTAATCCTTTTGTAAATAGTCTAACACCTTGGCAACGGTTGTTTTTGGAAAACGCTGTGCGCCAATTTCAACCTCTAAGGCATCAATGTCGTAACCTGGTATAATTTGCTGTAACAAGGCCTTTAAACTTGTTTTTGGCAAACTCAAATTAACTAATATCTTCTTTAATTGATACATTTCATCTTCACACTCAATTGTGATCGGAATATTTGCGGATACTCGCGTAATGTATCCTTCAAACTCTACATTTAAAAAACCGTTATACCCCAACTCAATAAGTACCGGATCTCCCTTTCTAAAAACATCTTTTATCTTATGCTTTTCAAAATAGGGTACGTTTCTAGGCAATACAATAGAAGCTCTATCAGTAAGCATTTTCCAACTACTCTCAATTTTTACAGCATTCGGTTTTCTAATAACAATTTCTTCTCGGTTATCAGTTGCTAAAAATGTTATGCGAGCTACCATTGCTAAAATCATATGAACAGTTCTATTGGTTGATCACTTGTACACTGCATATAAAACGGAATGACTCCAGGCTTTCCCTTTAGCTGAGTAATACTTAATTTTTCAATCACAATACTGTCAATTCCTTTAGCTGCAAATAGCGCACCTGTCACAGAAATATTATCAACCACCGCTTCAAACTCTCGCAACTTAGCTTCCATTTCTAAAGCTGTTTTTGCAGTTGCATGTGATGGATCTATTAAACACAAACCTCTAATATCAATGCGCCAATCATCAAACCCATACAACTCCTTAACGGTTCCGTTACTGGCCAATGCTTTTGTTTTACTAATCAGTTTGGCTCTACTAAAATTTACCAAGGTTGCTGCAGGTAACTCAAAGTCTGCTAACTTTCTAAGCTCAATCTCTCCTATTTTACTATACACCTGATATGATTTACCTTTAAAAGACATCGGAAAAACAATCGGAGTTCCTAAATAGCTCATTCGATTTGCTTCTTTTATATCTGTTGTAGTTAAAATATCGGGTGTTATATTAAAATTGGTAGATTCTTTAATACCGCTAAAATGTGGCAGTGCACCATCATTAGATTGCGGTTGATCTATTTTAAAGACACCAACACTTTTTATTCCAAAAGCTATGTCAAAGAGCGTATTTATATTATATCCCATTAGTCTAGTGCTATTACTGCATCACRCATACGGTCATTAATTTTTGCTACCACTTCATTGGCAATATTTTCGATACTTTCTTTAACATCTGCAGCAACTTTAAAATGTTGTGTAATGTTTAAAGTCATCGATATTGATTTGCTTTCTTTGGTACCGCCACCAAATGTTGCACCACCACCTCCAGCACCACTTAAATCTAAATTGCCACCACCATTAACATTTAATAAATCTCCTGTGGGGTCTAGTCCTGGTATAACAGTTCCATCTTTATTTACAGTAGCCTTAATTTCAACTTCTGCTTTGCCATCATCACCAAACCCAAAGAATGATTTAATCTTTGCAAATATTTCTTTTATCTTATTCCAGAATTTGAGGGCCAAGTCTTTTACATATCCAAATACTGCAGTAACTTTTGCTTTAAAGCCAGGGAATATTTTTTCAACAATATTGATCAGAAATCTAAAAGGAGATATCTTCCACATAAATTTTGTAAAGCTCCAAATAGCTGCTTTAATTTGGCTCCAGTATTTTATCATCAATGCAATTGCGCCAATAGCAGCTGCAATACCAATTACAATCAAACCGATTGGGTTGGCGCTCATAGCTATGTTTAATCCAAATTGTGCTGCAGTAGCTGTAATTAAACCTGCAACAAAAGAGCCCAATCCGGTAACTGCTGTAATTACAAATCTACCAGCCGATTTTAAAGCACTTAAGCCGGTTAACAATACTGCTTTACTAAAATTTAACGCTTTACTTCCTGCCCATTTAAAACCCCTTCCAATTGCTTTTAATCCAGCACCTAATTTCGTATCCATAAGTAGAGCAACGCCTTCTTGTGCTCGTTTTAAATCGGCTAGCATATCAATAGATTCAAACCCTCCATTTATAAATGGTAAAAAACCACTAGTAGCATTAAATAAAGAAATACCTAAGTCTTTTGTCCATGCCGATACACGTTTCATTTTTTCTGAATAAGTACCCATAATTACATCTGCCTGCTCAGTTGCTACATTTGTATCGGTAATTTTATTCTTTAATATATCTTGCGCCCCAACACTACGTGTTAAAATATTAGCAGCTGCTGCATTTTCGGTACCAAAAACTTGAGCAAATGCTGTGGCATCATTTTGTGCTTTTCCTAACTCTCTTAAACGTTCAGTAAATGGTAATGACGTGTCTGAAACAATCGCCATATTAACACCATAAGATTTTAACYTAGCCAAAGCTTCTTTTGGAATTACATCTTCGCCTGCCATTTTGTTTAACACATTCCGTAAAGCCATACCACCTTCGGCACCTACTTTACCACCACGTGCCAACTCTTGTATTGCAGCATTGGCTTCTTCAAAAGATACTTTAGCTTGTGAAGCAGCAACACCAGAAACGCGAATGGCTTGACTAACTTGTGGCACTTCGGCAGAACCAAACTTTGCACCTGCTGCCATTGTATTCATCATTCTAGTCATTTCTTCACCAGCTTTAATAGGATCAGATAAATCAACTCTAAATTGTAACATCGAATTTGTTAAAGCTTCTACAGCTCCATTTGCATCGCCTTTCATAGTTTTAGAAAGAGTCAAAACATTGGAATTCATACTGTTCAAAGCATCTTCGCTTTGTGCGATATCGGGTCCAAGTTTAGAAAGTAATATTTTGTAATTATTTAAGGAGTCCGAAGCTTCGCCTCCAAATTTTTTGGCAGATTTACGTGCTTTGTCTCCTAAGCTGTCTAAAGCTTTACCAGTAACACCAGTAATTGCTTCAACTTCTGCAAGACCATCTTGAAATTTAATACCTGGGGCAACAGCTTCATTTAATCTGTTTTTAAGACTTCTAAAACCTTCGGCAATAGCACTAATATTGACAGCCGAAGTATCTTTTAAAGATTTGTTCATCACTTTAGTGTCTGTAGTGATGTTCTTAATATTGCCGTCAATACTTTTTAATGGACGTGAAATTTTGTCCACTAATTCTAATATCCACTTTGTGCTTACACTCGACATTCGGTTTTGTTTTAAATAAATTATAGAGGGCGTAAAACAACACTCTCTATAATCTTAATCTATTAAGCGCCTCCAAATATTTTGCTAAACATTTCGTATTGTCGCTTTAAATCAAAGTTCTTTAACCATAAAGCTTCCTGAAATAATTGAGCCCATTTTTCTAAAGTTAGCGTTTCAGGATCAACACTAAAAGCTTGTCTAATTAATGCATTCCCTTTCGCTATTTCATCATAGCCAGCTTCTTCATTAATCGCAGATTGGGCTACAACTTTTTTCCCTCAGCCTCTACAACTTTAAATATTTGTCCAATATATTGTATCACACCAAGCTTCATTTCTGCATCTTCTAAAACAGCATCACTACCTCCAATTCTAGTAGAATTAAACATGATAGTTCCACTTTCTACAGGGTCGCTCTCTGCATATTTTGCAGCAGCTGAAATAACGTTTAAATCAGGTTTTTTTACATATGTAAAATGAGTTTCTTCATTTTTAACTGATTTAATTTCGTGTACTTCGCCATGTTTGGCTTTAAAAGAAACAATTTGCTCTTTGGTTGCTTTTCCTATTAATTTCATACGTTCCAATCAATATGTGAAGTTTTCAATTTATGCTCTGTAGCAATGGTTTTATCACCTTGCTTAACATCTACACCGTTATTCGTAATTCTACAATTTTGAATAACATCTTTAAACACTCTGCCATTGTACTCATAAGAAGATACAATTGGGAAAGCTGCAATATCTTGAAGGCGAACTCCTACAGGCAAACTTTCTTGTAAAGCCAAACGCTCTTCAATTGTCAATTCAATTGATGCCTCAGCTTTATAATTTCCTTCACTCTCACCTACTGGCATATCACCGGCACCATATTCATTTTCTATTTCCTTTTCATCAGAATAGGCTAGTTTACGGATTCCTACCAAATCACGTCCAAAAACACGGGCAGACACTTTTGTCCATCCTATCATCGTTCCGAATTGATTAACTATTACTACTCCCATCTTTATGATAATTTATTGGTTAAACCTAAGTCCACATCAAACTTGTGGATGATCTTATTAAACACTACCTGACCTTTTACTTTCAAGTCGGCATCGCTAGATAAATCCTGTTGAGGATCTATATAAACACCTGCTCCACTTATTTCTCCTGCAGCTGTCATTTGATTAACAGCATTCAAAGCAATAGTTTCTAATTCGGCAGCTTCAGCATCTCTAATGAACCCACTTGTAGGATCTATTAATAAATTGCTTTTTACACGAGGCAAAAGCGATTGTCTTATTAAGTCAGCTGCTTTGTCCCAAACTCTGTTATTCTCAATTCTTGAGTAATCAGAAGCAGAATCTATTGCAGTATGTGAGTCGCTAAAATAAAACCCAGGATACCCATTGTAAAAACCTACAAATACATATCCTTTATCATTTAATGCAGTGATCTCAGTTGCAGACAACGTGTTAAAATCTTTACCATCTTGTAAACCTGCAGTAAGCCATCTTTTACGTGCAATATCTGTTAATGGATAATCGCGTTGCCCTTTAGCAATACTCGGTTTGTTTTCAAGATCAACAGATCCTAAGTTTTCATTGACCGATCTAACAGACAACATCCCCAATGCGCTACCAATAGCAGCATACGTTTCATGTGCTGTTTTTATAGCTCTAATAACAGGATCTTGAGCAATGACTACCGAAACATTTTTAGNNATGTAAKTRKMWYTCSTMKYWMMMKWWSYWRATNATTAMWRTYGCAAGTGTAAACTCGCCACCTTCTACTAACACCGATGCAATATTTCTGTTTGCAACTCGCAGCTCATTAACCATTGTTTGATACCCAGCAACGAGTGTTGGTAAATCTAAAGCAGGAACCGTAACTTTTGCTGCATTTCTTACAAAGCCAATAGCTTTTATTTCTTGATTTGCTGTTACAATTGCTTTGATTTCTGCTGCCGTAATAGTGTCATCGTCTAACACTACAAATAAATTACCGTTTGGCGAGAGTCTAAAAAACTCGTCAATATGGTGGTGTGCTAAGATGTCATTGGTGTCATCAAAAGATGCATTAATTCCAATGGCCTCAGCATTCTCAACAGTCAACAATTCAACAGCTGTTTTTAATGCCAATCCTGTTGCTGCTACTGCACCTCCAATAATTAACAAACAAACGCCATCGGCTGTTGGGTTTTTACGTCCAAGCCCACCGTTAATCTGATTTACTGATACTCCTTTAAATGCCATCGTTATTCAGTTTTAGTTAACTCCTCAATTTTTTTAGCACCAGCTTCCTTAACTGTTTTTGCAGTTTCTCCTTCAAGAGCTTCTACAACTTCAGCTTCGGTTTCTAAAGCATTGATAAATGCAATGCGTTCTGGAGCAGTTAATGATTTTACAGTTTCAAACTCAGCTGTTTTAAATGAAACAATTTTCATTTTTTTACCTTCTCTATTAGAGTTGGCATGTAGATCTGCATAATTGCCAGACACGAATGCTTGACCATCAGAAGTCACAAAGATTTCTTTGGCTTCTTGGTTGTTTTTAAAATGTGCTTGTGCTATTTTTTTTGAGTCCATGTTATTATTTTTTACGTTTTATTTCAATTTTATTTGTAATTGAAGTTGCTATTTTTTCGGCAGATCTTCCAATTACATAACCTCCAATACCCAATCTCAATAATTCCCAAAAATCAGGCTCTAATTCAGCATTTGGCAAACTAAAGGCGGGTGCTATAAATTTTGAATACAACACCACAAAACCAAATGATAACATTATAATTGGTCTCCAACTTCTTTGTAACCAGTTACCTTTTGCCTCGGTCTGAATAATATCTGTAGCAATTTTTTCAGACTCCAATGCTTTTTCATTGATAATCTGCTGGAGCTTATTTTTAAGTGCCAATCTTTCTTCATCTGAAGTGATTAAAGAATCAACTCCTGTAAAGATTTCACCTAAAACATTGCTCGTAAGCCACTGCCAAATTTTATTCATAACCTTCTGTATTCAAGCAATCTATTTCTAGGGTAGGGTCTAATGCTTACTTGGTTGTTTTGATTGCCACCAAGTACATAAATCCAATTGGTAGTTTCTCTAATAAAGAAAGCTACATGTCCTTTCCATGAATTTGGGCTGCCTCTCCAAAAAACAACGACATCGCCTTTTTCTGGTTGCAACACTTTTTGTCCAACAGTTAACCAACTACGTGCGTTTAATTTGCAACTTGCATCTTTATCAGCTTCTTGAGCTACCCAGTTTACAAATGCACTGCACCATGCTGTTTCGTCTTTTAACTTAGATCCGTCAAAGCCTATCTCATCAAAATATTTAAGAACTTCAGGATTGTCTTTTATCCCTGGTATTTCCTTTATGCCAAATTGGCCTAATGCTATGTCTATTATTTTTGTATCCATATCTCCCGAAGGAGTGGAGCTAACTCGCAATGAGTTACGCTCCCATCCAAATAATTATTTTTTAAGCTGATACTCCAGAAACAATTGCTCCTTGACCTTTTAAGCTCGTTGGTATTGCAATAAAATACAATCTAAAGCCAATTACAGTCTCTCTGTTTTGAGGATCGTCTGATGCTTTTGATAGGTATCTTGTTACAGTACCTCTTGCTTTTGCAGTTCTATTAGCTAAGAAGAAAACAGATGCAGCAGTTCCTGCAGCTCCACCGTATGCAATCTTAGTTAAGCCAACTGTATATTCAGGTGCGTTGATATCTTCAAATATTTCAAATCCTACATAGTTTTTAGCAATTGCACCAGTTGTATGATTGTTATACTGCACATTCAATGCTTTATCTTCTAATAACAAATCAGCGATATGATCTGGACACAATACTAAGACTCTTCCTTTTTTCGGAATCTTTAATGCATCTAACTTTTGTTTAAAGTCAACTAGATCTTTATAAGTCAATCTCAATCTCGTACCTGCACCTCCAATTGCTGCTCCACTAGTTTGTAAAATTGGAGTGTCTGCAGTATTAGCTGCTGGTGCAATTGAATGCAATGCATGCGCTTGAGTTTCTTCTTCTAAAGTTTCTCTGTGTTGACGTTGTACGGTACCACTTTTATCATAAGGTAAAGCGTATGCTTCATCGTCTGTTACTTTCGTATTTTCAGTATCATATTTAAACAAACTAATGGCAGTACTTGTATCGGTTCTTTGAGATACAGCTATTGGATATGTGTTGTTATCAATTAACACCGTTGGATCTGCTCCAATTTCGTTTAACTTTATAACATCATTACCAACCCATTGATTTTTTGACGGCACTCTAGACAACCAAGTTCCCTCGTGTCTAAAATGGTTGATCAATTCTTTTTCTGCCAATTCTTTTTTTGCTACTGCAGCAAATGCCATAGTTGGTGCATAGCTGTCTAGGCTATTTCCTACTAATTCAACACTTGCATCAGATTGTAAAATTCCAACTGCGAAAACCGCAATTAACGCTACAACTATTCTACTTAAATTTTTCATCTCTTACTATTTTGGTTTACTTTCTATTTTTTTTTGATATTCAAAGACTCTTTAAAAGGCAATTAATCCTCTTTATAATGCGCGTCTAATAATGTTTGTTGATCCGCATCAGACAATGCCTCGAATCCTTTAGCATCTTTTTCTCTCCAATTTGCATACGTCCAAGATTTACGCTCAGCAGTAACATCAACTGGCACTTTTTTTAATCCACCAGATGCTGGAGCTTCAATTCCTGTCAATGCCTCGATCACCGTTTTGGCACTATCAAAATTAGCCTCAGCCAAGGTTTGATATGTTGCACGTAACTCTGGAGTTATTTTTTTATCTAACTCAGCTTGATCTAGCATTGCTTTGATAGCTTTCTTGTCATCATCAATTTTCTTTTGATCTGCAATCGCTTTCATATCAACTCCTGCTTTTGCTTGGGCTTGAAGTGATGCAATCTTTGCATTAACTTCTGCCTCTGTTGCTGTGGCGCTCAATCCTAAGCTAACAGCCAATACACTTAATTCCATTCTATTTTCGTTTTTCGGTTTTTGTTTTGTAATTTCTGGAGTAACTGGAGAACCACAAGCCACCATTAATGATTGCGTTTCTTTTGTAATGGATGCTTTGTCTTTTGCAATCGCATCAATTAAACCTTTCTTTTTAGCCTCTTTGGCTGTCATCCAAAAGTCTCCTTTGTCCCAAAGTTCATCAACAGCATCTTCTGTAATACCCATTTTAGTGGCATACATTTTACGATACTCATTGGTTTTGTCTCGCAGCATTTTTAAACTACTCTCAATCTCATCAACATTACCACCTGCATAAAGCATTGGTTTGTGAATCATAAACATTGAGTTTGCTTTTGCTGTTGTAGGGTAGCTTGCAACAAATATGGTTGCAGCTGAAGCAGCTAATGCGCCAACCTGAACTGTAATAGTTTCAAAATTGTCGTCTAATAAGTTTTTAATCTCATCAGCTTCAAAAACAGAACCACCCGGGCAATTGATATATACTTTAGCCTCCGTAATTCCTTTATCTACAAAGCCTTCAATAATTTCATCAATGCTAGAGCTACTTGCTTTGCCCCATTCATAAATAGTACCGGTTAATTTAATAATAGCAATACCACCTTTCTCTTCGGCAGTAATCTTGAATGGCGCCTTAACTATAGTCGAGGCAACAATAAATACAGGTATGTAGTTCATTTTCATCCCTACAAAATTCCAACTGTTAAGTCGTTTTAGAAAATAAAAAAACTAAAATAGGTAGCTGTTTAATTTAAAAACAGCGAGTCTGCATCTTGTTTTAAGTTTTATTTTTTTATTAAAACTACCATTACACCAACTTTGCATTAATAATTATAAGTATGGCAAAGAAGCAAGAGCGATCAGTCGCTAAACAATTATTTATACAAGGCAAAACGCAAAAAGAAATTGCGGCACTTGTAAGTGTTCAAGAAAAAACGATTGGCGAATGGGTTAAAAAATTTGGTTGGAAATCTGAACGTGATGCTCGTATGAGTGGGCAAAAAAATCAAATTGAAAATATTAAGGCCATTATTAGTGCAATGGCAGAAGATAGACTGTACGTTCATAATAAAATTAAAGCCGCTCAAGGATCATCAGATCTAGATTTGCTAATAAAATTGCAACGAGAAGCTGCCATTTTAGATGATGGTGTAAGTAAGTGGAATAAAACACTAGAGAATTTAGATAAAGAAAACCGGGTGTCCTTATCGGTTTATTTAGATGTAATGGATGATATTTTTAAAGCATTATCTAGCCATGATATGAAAGTGTTTATGAAAACAATCAGCTTTCAAGAGTCTCATTTAAGTACCATTTCATTAAAACTAGGTTAATGCCAAAAAAAATAAAAATACCAAATTGGATCTATACACTGTTAAGATCTATACGCTATAAAATTGTATCAATTTTCATTTTCAAAATTACCGTTGATAAAATAGAAAATTGGTTACACCTTCAAAAAAAGTTATTTCAATTATGGTGGTATGATGCACCAAAATACCAACGCAGATTTGAAAAAGGAAATTATTTAATCCGCAAAGCTACCATGTATCAAGTGGGGCAACCGTTTAAAATTAAAGACTTAAATACTGGTAAAATAAGAACCCGGTATATTGATAACCTGCTCTTCAATTTTAAATTAAATAAGGTTACTCACAAGTTTTCTGACAAGCCAATTAAAGGGTTTTCTGAGCCATTTCTAAAACCTAAAAAGAAATGAAAGCCCAGGATAAAAAAGCCATAGAACGTTACAAAAAGAAGCTCGAGCTCGTTCGGAATTCTGGCACCCTAAATTTATGGGAAACTGCCGAGGATAAACTAAAACGTATTGCCCGGGCAAAAAAGGATGTGAAGTTTATGGTGGAGTATTACTTTCCGCATTATGCAACATCCGAGTGTGCCGACTTTCATATAGAGTTTGCCAATATGGTAAAACGCAATCAAACATTTAAAGGATTTGCAGAGTGGGGAAGAGCTCAGGCAAAATCGGTTTGGAATGATATTTTAATTCCGTTTTGGCTCTGGATAAATGACGAACCAATGTATTTGGTGTTGATTGGGAATTCATACAAAAGGGCCACACAATTATTAGAAGATATAAAAGTGGAGTTTGAAGCAAACCCTCGAATTATTGCCGATTTTGGAGAGCAACAAAATGTAGGATCTTGGGAGGATGGTTTTTTTGTAACCAAAGGTGGTTTTATCGGACAAGCACTTGGTACTGGGCAATCTGTTAGAGGTTTACGTGTAGGCTCTAAACGACCAACGCATATCGTACCAGATGATATCGAAATTAAAGACACTATTAAAAACCCCAAACGACAACGCGAGATTGTAAAATGGATTGAGCAGGATTTAATCCCTACTATGGATGGTAAAATTAGACGCTTTATTCAGGCAAACAATAGAGCCTACCCAGTAATGATTCAAACACTACTTCAGGAACGTCACCCAAAATGGAAGATACACCATATTAAAGCGTACAATCCATCTACCTATACACCGGCATGGCATCAAAAATATGACCAGGAATACTTTAGAGATATCGAAAGTGATATTGGTACGTTGGCTGCATTAGCCGAGTACAATAATGAGCCACATATTGAGGGCGCAATTTTTAAAGAAGAGTTAATACAATGGGGCAAAATGCCTCGCCTAGATCATTTTAAAATAATCATAGCACATTGGGATGTTGCCTTTGCAGGTTCTGCTACTTCTGATTACAATGCAGTTAAAGTATGGGGTTTAAAAGACAAAGATTTTTGGCAAATTGATTGTTTTGTAAAGCGTACAAAAATGAGAGCTCCGATACAATGGATGTGCGAATTTCAAAAATCACTTCCTAAAAGTGTGATTGTGCATTGGGGGTTTGAGGCGCAGTTTTGGAATGACGAAATAGAGCGCACCATTGCTGAAGTTGAAAACAACTATGGCATTAAGTTGAATATTGTAAAGGTTCAAATTCCGAAGACAAAAAAGTATGATAGAATGCTAACAATGCACCCTTATTATCAAAATTCGCGCATCTATTACAATGATAAAAAGAAAGCTCACAATGACACTCAAGTTGGTATTTCACAGCTTTTAGGATTAGAACCTGGTTACAAAACTAATGATGATTCGCCCGATGCAGATGAGCAATGTATTACCAAACTATCAAAATACATTTATGCGGGTCGTGGGGCATCAAAACCAGTAACAGGCAAGTATAAACGAACACAAAGATTTATATAATTATGGCATTTATATTTTTAGAAGATGGCGATTTAAAAAGTGGAATTCTAGACAGATTCTTAACCGAACGTAGTGAAGAGGTACCACAAGCAATACTCGAAACTATCGAAAAGAAAAAGATTGCAGTAATCAAAACAAAATTAAAAGGCAGGTATGATACTGATGCAATTTTTACAGCTACTGGAGACAGCCGTAACTACTATATTATTGATTTGCTGATTAAGTTAGTGCTCTATGATTTTGTAGGTCGTAACGCTGCACGTAAAGTGCCAAAAGATTATAAAGAAGATTACGATTGGGCAATGAAAACGCTCGAAAAAATTAAAGCCGGAAAGGAAACTCCAGACGGTTTACCTCCATTTGTAAATGAAGATGGATCTACCGGCAGAATTATAAGTGGCAACTCTAAAAACGAGAATTTTTATATTTAAAATATGAATACAAATAAAACATTTAGAAGCAAGATTGAGGATAAAATATTGTCATACATACCTGATGGGCGTATCAGATTAGAGTCTGCTTTAAGAACTGATAAAAAGAGTAAGACAACAAGTGTGCCTTTAAAAACGAGCCCAAAATTATTTGAGGCAAAAACAATTAAGGATTGGAAAGATGCCATTGCAATTGCAACAGATTCTGAAAATCCAGACTTTTTATTTATTGCCGATTTGTATGATCATCTTTTGTTAGATGCACATACCGTATCAGTAATTGAAAGTAGAGTATATCGGGTGCTTAGATCAAAGTTTTTATTCATTAAAGAATCTGGAGAGGAGGTGCCAGAAGTAAAATTGATGTTTGAGCGCCCTTGGTTTGAGCAGTTTCTAAGAGCATCATTAATGAGTTTGTTTACTGGAGTAAAAGTTTTGGAGCTGTTTGAATTGGATGAGAATTTAGAACTGGTTAAGACTACACAAATTCCGATGGCGCATCTAAATACAAAAAAAGGATTTATTTTAGAAGAACCAGGAGCCGATAAAGGAACACCTTACCGTGATGGTGCATTTTCACGGTTCTTTATTCAAATTGGTGAAGATGATCAGTTAGGAATGCTCGCAGATCTAGCACCATTAATTTTAGCCAAAAAACTAGCTAAAGGATCTTGGCTAGACTTTATTGATAAGTTTGGAATTCCTGCTAGGTATGTTACTACAGACAACATGACTGTTGATAGACAGGATGAGCTGTTAAAGATGATGTTAGAGATGGTTTCTAATCATGTAGCAGTTATCCAGGGTAATGAAARAATTGAAATTGGAGACACTCCAGATACCGATGCCTATAAAGTTTTTGATGAGTTTATTAAACGCGTAAACTCTGAAATCTCAAAACGTATTTTGGGCCAAGATGGGACCACAGACAATAAAGACGCTTCAGGTACCTATGGCAGTTTAAAAGTGTTGCAAGAAGTGGCAAATGATAGACATGAGTCTGATAAATTATTTGCTCAGTATGTCATTAATAAAATATTGATTCCAAAATTGCTCAATATCAGTAGCTATTACAGTCCATTAAATGGATTGTCATTCGATTGGGATAACTCTGAAGACTTAAGCAATAATGAATATGTAGATAGAGCAGAAAAACTGCTAAACATGGGTTTTGAATTAGATACTGATATTATTGCAGAGCGGTCTGGAATGCCAGTAATTGGGTTTAACAAACCAAACACCACTGTAGATCCTAAAATAGCAGCTCCTAAAAAAAAAAGTTAAGTAATAATGTAGCGGCTATTGCTGCACATTATAATAACACACACAATTGCGGACACAATCATGTTGCCCAATTAGAAGCTATTGATTTAAGTGAGTGGAATGCCACTATAAATAAAATTGCAAAGAATCTTCACAATGGCAAGTTAAAGCCAAGTGAGTTAGACCCGTTTTTAGTAACCCAAACATTTAACAAACTTAAAAAAGGTGCAAAAGCAGGTTATGGCAAAGATTGGATGAAGTTTGACAGTATTAATGCAAAGGCTGTGCAAAAAATACAGTCTAATCTATACCTTTTTTCAGGAGTAAAAACCTACCAACAACTTACCGAGATGAATAGTTTGTTGGTTGATAAAAACGGTAAAATTAGAGGCTATGAATCCTTTAAAAGAGAGGTGTTTAAAGTGCATAATAAATACAACAAAACATATTTACAAGCCGAATACAATACTGCAAAGGCATCTGCCCAAACRGCTAAACAATGGCAAAAATACCAAGCAGATGAAARCTGTACACACCTAAAATATAAAACCGTTGGCGATAGTAAGGTGCGTGATGAACACGAAAAACTAAACAATGTTGTAAAAGCTAAGAATGATCCTTTTTGGGACACCTACCTTCCTTTAAATGGTTGGAACTGCCGTTGCTATGTTGTATGTACTAAAAGTGAGGTTACTAAAGACAAAAAGTTTATTGAAATAGACAAACGTTTTCAAAATAATGTAGGGAAAACCAACACTATTTTTAATGAAAAACACCCATATTTTAGTATTCAAAAAGCCGATAAAAAGCRAGTGGAAACACTATTAGAGCATTGGAAAATTGAATACCCACAATACGTCGTAAGGCATAAAGCCAAAAATGGAGCAACCGTTTCTGTAAGTTCTTTTGCGGATTCAAGTGCAAAAGAATTGATAGGCAATTATAAAGTGGCTATTAAAATTGCGGATGAATTAAAAATGAGTGTGAAATTAAGACCACATATTAACGGTGAAATTTTACTAAATAAATCAAACCCAGAGTATTTAATTAATACAGCAATAGCTGATAGAAAATCACCTAAAGGATTAAATGTAAGAAATGTAATAAGAAAAGCACATGAACAAGGCTCAGAAATAATAGTGTTTGATTTACACGATAATAAAAATACTGAAGCCAAGGTGTTAGAAGCGATTAAAAACCGTTTAAAGAAACCTGAACACTACAAAAACATTAAGGAAGTAATACTTATAAGTAAAGACCGAAAAGTAGTAAAACATTACTTTAGAAAAGATTTGTAAAAACAAAAAGCAATCCGAAGATTGCTTTTGTGTAACGTATTCTTGGGAAACCGCGAACGTAGTTACACTGCAAATATACAAAAAAATACCAAATGAGTAAAATTAACAAAATACCCGATTTTTTAAAAATGGCCGAAGCGCTTAAAAGAAGCCTTGTACAGCATGCTAAAAAAGAAGGGGTCACGTTTTTTAAAAATTCATTTGAAAACGAAGGCTTTACAGATGCTGGGTTTGAACCATGGGAAAAAAGACGTGATACATTGCCCCATAAAATACTACAACTATCGGGCACTTTAAAAGAGTCTATACGTGTAGTAAATTCTAGCGACGAACAAATAACCTTTGGCGCAGACGGTGAGTATGCCGAGTTGCACAATGAAGGCGGACGTGTATATATACCCATAACCGATAAATCTCGAAAATTCTTTTGGTATATGTTTAAAGAAACTGGATTAGTACGTTGGAAATGGATGGCATTAACCAAAAACCAGCAATTTAGTTTTATAATGCCACAACGTAAGTATATGGGCGAAAGCATCACCTTTATGAATGCTTTAGATGCTGAATTTGCAAGGTTAATTTCAACAGGATTTAAACAACTATAAAATACTAATTAAACACCAATTTATAATTATGGAAGGATTTAAAGGATGGGAGTTTTTATACCAAGAGCTCTCGCAAAAAGTAACAGATAACATAGATGCAGTACAATGGATAGATCTTTGGCACAACCAAGTTGGTTTTTTACAAGAAGAGCATCCATTTACAACACCGGCATTGTTTGTAGCTTTTAGAATGCTAAGTGCTGATGACTTGGGCGAGTTGGTACAAGATGCCAATGTGCAAGTGGATTTTTATTATTTCTACGAAACATTTTTAGACACCTATCAAGGATCTGTTAATAATACAGATGCATTAGACTATTTAAAAACAGTTACTGAGATTCACAAGCTATTTCATGGCTTTACTGGAGCGCATATTAGCGAAATGAGACGCGTTGGTTTTGCACCAGTTGATACAGGATCTGCAGGTAACTTATATCGCATTAGTTTTGCAGGTAAAATAATTGATGCTACTGCTAAAAAAGTGTATCATGCAGCTACACCAGGTGATGTAGTAATTACCGAAGGCGAAGCGCCTGTAATAAACAAGCCAAAACAATTTTTAATACCATAAAAAAAGCCTCCAAAAATTTGGAGGCTTTTACAATTAATCTTCTTTAAAAAGATAGGGGTCTATTTCTTCAACAAACGAGTTTAAATAATGATAGCCTGTTGCAATTTCTTCGGTAAATACATCGTCATTAACCTCAAGACTTTTACTAACAACAGTGTTTAAAAAACGGCGCATATACAAAGCAAAAGTTGCGGTATCTACGTTGTCTTTAAAATACACATCTATTTTATGTGACACTTCTAGGCTTGGGCTGCTCATAATGCTAAGTTTAATTGGTTAACACTATTAAATTTTCTACTCCCTGCCAATAACAGTTGCAAACCTAATTGGTTGGTACACCATGCAGCATGTGTATTGCCAAAAAGCCATATCTTTTTTGCCAATACTTGTTTTGCATTTAGTTTTTTAGACAGTTGATGGCTACCAGTACTACTGTGTATTGCTTTGTTTACATCATTTATAACCACCCAAGTAGTAGTTGCCAAATCTATGCAGCGTACATTATAACCATTAATTACTTTGGTGTAAAAAGGTACATCTCTAGCATCTATAAAATCATCTTTAGGCTTGTGCATGGCATAATAGCCTTTTTTGCGGATGCTTGGTAGTACCTCACTCGTTACCCATTTTCTAAATACTTTGGCTTCGGGTTTGTTACTACGCATTATTAATGCGTATAAACCACTTTCGGATACCAACCACATTTTGCGGTTTTGACCTGACACGAAAATTTTTCGTGTTAGCTTYTCATCAACATCTAATTTAGCGAGTGCCTTGTTAGTATCGCTTAGCTCTAAAATGCTGCAAATGTCTTTTGCAACAAAAAAAGGTTCATAGCCTATGATAAGACTACGAACCTCGTTACTTGTGGCGTTAAATTTAAACGCCATTGGTGTACTAATTTCCTTTATGGACATAATTGAAAATTTTGTATGCGGAGTTACCCTTAGGATTGTCCAAACGTTCAAAAGAGCGATGTACAATACTTTCGTTGTTGCTATCCTTAGGCAACTCCTATCGTTAAAAATATATTTCTAGATTTCTCTTGAAACATTTGGACGATGCAAACATACAAAATTTAATTAATATTTTATTTATCTTTGTAAAAAACAGTTATATGGACATAAAAAGGATTACGCCACAGTTGTTAGATGCCATTTTAGAATTGCTATGTGCCCAATGCAGTTTTGATGCGCTCAATACTATTGAAACCAGTGCTATGTGCCAAGAGTTTGATGTAAGCCTAGAAGAGTTACGCTTTGTATTTGGCAAGTTAGAGTATGATGGTTTTATAAAAGATTTTAACGACCGTAGAACTGTATTTATGTTTTTACTTGGCAAAAACGTTTGGGATCTACTACAAAAAGGCGGATATACTACGCAATTTGCAGTTGCTAAACAGCAGTTACAACTGTTAGAAAAAGAGGTTGCTAAACTTGACAAAAAAACAAGCTTAGAGCATATAGAGCGTATCACAAACATTATACAAAGTATTTATTCGTTTTTTCCTAAAAACTTAATGGAGTTTTGATCTTGGTTTCTTATAAGCACTAACTCTTGGTTGTGCTTTGTCATAAAGTTGCATAGGGCTTTTTCTACGGCTATGGCTTTTTCTTTTGCGTCAGGGTTTTTGTAACCGCCAAGTGCTAAAAAGATAACGCTTCTTGGCGTTACTCTTACTGTTGTTTCTGTTGGTTTTTTCATTGTTATTTATTTTCTTTTGGGTAACAGCTAACTCTATAAAACACAATATTTTCAATAGTGCGTGGTGCCAAATAAAACTGTTCAGATAGTTTTTTAAAAATATACTCATTGGTATAAATACGAATGCCTTTATAGCGTTTTTCAAATAATTTAGAATATTCTTTACGAATGTGTGCGTATTTTTGAAGGGTTGAGTCTGACATTTTAGCAGTTATTTTTTAAGCATTAGTTTAAATTTATCCTGGTCTTTTACAATATTAAAATAGACGTGTTTTTCAATTTCTAAATCAAAACAATCTATAAAGTGGTTCATTAAATCTTTAGATGTAAAGCGCATGCCTTTGTCGTTCTTGCCCTTTTCATACAACCTAAAACTGTCAATTTCATCATCTTTAAATGCGTAGGCTGTTTTGGCTTTGTAATTAAAACCAAACATCAACCCATCTTCATGCTTCACCTCCATTAGTTCAGCTCCTTTTTTAGAAATTAAAAACCGAGCTTGTGGGTACTCAATTTTTAACGAGGCAACGGTATGTCCTGCATGGTGGCTAGTTCGTCTTACTATTGTTAAGTTTTTCATTTTATTACAGTATTACTTCTTTAATTTTTAAAACAACTGACACGGCAAAGGTTATAGATACAATTGCAATCGCCAACCATGTAATGATAAATAGTGCTGTTGCTTTTTTTGATTTTAATGTCATAATATCTCGATTTTATTTAAAAAATTAGACMRWGWWNTAYSRTNCWTYYATAGTTGGTACACTAATTTTGATTATGTCTTTACGCAATATTACTCGCCTTTCTGGGCTGCGTCATACTGCTTTTAACAGTCGATATAATTCATTCTCGTACCTCAAACAAATCATATCTTGGTGTTACCCTTAATACTAATCTTCGTCTTCGTTAGTAAATGGGTCGCTATCAAACCGCCAATTATTGATAAGTCCTTCTTTATCAACTTTCATAATAATATAGTCGCCAAATCCACTATCGTCTATTGCTAAAAATTCAGGTACATAATATCCTTTGGCTTTTACAATTTTATTACCATCTTCGTCTTGTAACCAGTATTCCCCAGCATCGCAAACTTTATAATGTATATTGGCTTCTTTTCCTTTTTCCCAATTAATAATAATTCCAGTATCTAAATCAATAATTGGCTTCCACGTTTCGCCAACTTTACAAGGTATTAAATCACCATCTTCATCATCAATACCATTTACACTTGCATCTTCCCAATATCTTACATTGGCTTCAACTAATAGTGTTTTAACTTCAAATTCCTTTTTTACTGTTAATTCAATTTTCATCTTATTTGTATTTTAATTAATATTCTGTTTTAATAACCCGTACTAAGGGTAACACCGTATATAATTCAGTTGTGAAAAACAACCGAAATCATATACCATACGTTAAACCTAACTCGCAGACCCCCATTGATCATTAAAATATTTCTGATTCAAATAAGTACTTGCATGTGCCTTTTCCATATTTCGTTTACGAGCCAAATAGCCATCGTAATGCTTAATATTAACAAGTGCTTTCATTTTGTCAGAACCTGACAACTTGCTCCATGCCTTTACAGACATTTCGCGTTTTACTTTATGTTTATAAGCATCCCAAAACATATCAAAAGTCAAATCAAAGTCACCTTCAGTAACCGTAAAATTCCGAATCGCTCTAAAATGTGATATCTCATTTTCTTTGTACGGAAAATGGCTAAACAACCACTTTACTTGCACAGGCTTTAACTCATCAGCATCTTGCAACTCAAACGCTACTAAAATTCCGTTTAAATCGTATTTAAACACCATAACACCTGTAAATGATGTACCAATAATGTTGTATGTTTTTAAAGGAGTACTCATGCCATTTTTTGTCTTAAATAATTAGAAATTGACATTAGAATATTATACTCAAACGGAAATGCGCTGAGGCTAATTTTAGAAGTACACACATCAATTGCCTTTACTAAAAAAAAGGCCTCATAATAATATAGCTTTATTGAAAAATCATTGAGTGCAAATTCTTTTTCTACTGATTTTTTCAAAAACTTTTGACGCAGTAACATTACAAGATCATACATAGATCTTTGTTCCATTGATTTGTGATTTTCTTTACTTAAATAATCCCAAATCAAATTGATGGCATTTAAGCGCTCGTTATTTAATTCTAATTTTATCTTATCCATGCTATTACTACTGCTATTATTAAATAAATGATTGCTACATTTTCTAAAACCTTAATGATTCTATCTAATTTTTGTGGGGACATATTGTTGTTTTATAATTTGCTAATAAATTGTTGGTGGGTAAATTTTACTTCTACCTTTAATAAATCTGAACGCATTTTTCTTTTTCGAATACTACTGCTATATAGTCTGCCAACTTCTGCATGTAACCTCATGCGCGTTTGAATATTGTGAGGCGACTCGCACGTAAATTTGTCAATTTCAAGTGCCATTTCCATTTGTTCTTTACTCAATTCTTTATAGGTCATTTTTATGCTTTTTTTATAGTTCTATAAACAACACTTAGGCACACTTTAAATTTTTTGGCAAGTTCTTTTCGGTTCATTCCTTCATTAGCCAATTGCACCAACTCGAGTTCTTTATCTGGGCTTAATTTTGTTTTGGTAGTGTTATCCCATCCACCTCTAAATCCCCATTTTAAATTTGAGTAATGGTCATTGTCAAAGTCATGATCCTTTCTTATTACAACCATATCCGTTCTGTCACGCATTCCATTCCAACACTCACAAACTACTTTTGCTACACTATGCGCAGCGCCTTTAAAAATTACTTTTCTAAGTTCTTGTCCTGTTTTGGTAGCGTATATTTTAAGGGCTAGTTTTTTGCCATGGTACTTTATTACGGTTCCATCTTCATTACACTTTAAATCACTTAATATTGGGTGTGTTCTAAATTCCATTTTATCTAATTTCTTCTTTAATAATTTCGTTACACTCGGTACATTTATAACCAATACGCTCAACCATTTCAAATGCTTCTAAAACAACAATGGTTACTTTGTTATGTGGGCAGTCGTTTTTCATTTGCTTGCTACCATATTTTCGAGTGCAACTATTATTTTACTCACTTCTTTAGAATTCATTTTTTGCAGTGGTTTTTTTACTGGAGATTTATCTGATTTTAACCACTCAGAAAAACGCTGCATGTCGGCAATCATCCCTCTGTATTTTTGGCTATAAGTTTGCCATTGCATTTGGTTAACTAGACTTAAAACAAGGCGATGAGAAGTCTGTTTAAAATCAAACTTACCCCAATGATCATAGGTTTGGGCTTTGCCTCCAAAACGCTCTATAAGTTCATTGGCTTGTTTAAATGATAAATCAGTAGTACTGGTCTTATCCCAGTCTTTTGTAAATTGTTGTATCAAATCGGCACATAGTTCTTTGTCCGATCTATAAGCTGCAGGTAGTACTGCAAAAATCACTTTAATTTGTTGTTTTGTTACTTTCATACTATTTGGATGTTTATCAAAGTGAGGTTTTTTAAAAACTAACGGATCAAAACCTCTTAAGATCCGTTAGTTGTGTGAGTCATCTGTACCGACCAAGTTGCTCAGATTGTTCGGCGCCACTAACGGATAACAAACGCCTTACGGATTTTATGTGACGACAGAAATTGTTTACTAATAAAATGCCGATCCGTTCCGTATCGGAGCATCAGCCCCAACTCACTTTTCTTTGGGATTCTCGATAGTCTTTTTAAAATCTATAAATGCCTCTCCCTCTGCACTTGTTAATTCTTGCTGCGTACACCAGTTGCCTTCCATATCTTTAAAGATTGATTTACCATTTACATGGATTAAATCATCGCTCAGTTGTTTAATTTCTACTGCCATGTTATATGCTGCTTAGGTTTAAATCAATATTTGCATATTTGCCGTCAGCGTCTAGTAACCAAACTCTGAAATAGGTTTTAGTTTTAGGACGTCTAATACTTTCTTGTATTAATTTTACCGCTTCGGTAAACAAATGATCGTTTACTTTATTTACATACCTGGTCAAGTTCATTACTTGCTTTGTATCTAAATTGCCAGAGCGCTCCGTTTCAAATGCACCAGTAACAATCTCTTTTACAAATTGGTTAGTAGTGGTTACATTTTTATCAAGAAATTCGTCAAACTTATCTTTAGCAGCAGCGATTGTTAAATCGTCAAATATGATAGGCTCGTTTACAGAAACTTCAATTTTTATACTGCGGTTAAAATTGAACCAAGTGTAGTTTCCCTTACTTTTTTTCTTCACATCTTTTGAGTCCATATATGCATCATATGCCTCTTGAGACAATTGACGAATCATAGCTTTAAAGTTGTTTAATCGCTCATTTATGTTAAGCGCCTCTTTTAGAATTTTAGCAGATGAGCGTTCGTGCAAGCGTTCTACTTTATTAATTCTGTTATATGGTATTGGAGTGTTACCCTCATCATACCATGTTTTGTCCTTCGGTTTTTGTGTTACTACTGTCATAATTAATTCAGATTAAAAATTGTTTTCGATTTAAGTTTGTATAAAGAGTCTTTTCTAAGCCCTTTTAAAATTGATTTTGGATAATAGCTACCAATTTCACTTACCATATCATGCCATAATTTGTGACGCTCATCATAAGAGAATTGCTCAATACCAGAGTCTAGTATTAAATTTATATAGTTGCTCTCTAGAGATAAATATTGTCGCATATACCATTTATATAGGTTTTTACTGATAAGCATTTTTTGAAAGTCTGCATTGTTATGGCAATAAATACCACACCAAAACACATAGCGCTCAAATGAGCAGTCCATATATTCTGACTGACTAATTTTTAGTATGTTTATTATTACTTTCATTTTAATTTATAGTACTCCAATAATCGTCAGCGCCTTTTTGCCAAATCACAAACTCAGCGCCACCACCATACCTACTTACCGGAAATGCTTTATACCCTTCAATTCTAATTTTTATATCAGCATCATACTTTACAAAGTCGGCCAATGATCCTTTTGGGTTTTTACCATCAGCATGAGATACGAAAATGAATAAGTGCTTCCAGAATTCTTCTTTAAATTCGGTGTACTCTCGTTTTGTCATTCCTGCATACTGAAGAGAATCAATGACTACAATCTTTGGGCTTTTTGCTTTTCGTAATCGCTCTTTTAATTCGGGCATATGCTCACGGTTAAGTATTACAAATCTGCGAGCTACTTCTTTCATATTGGCGCGACGAACTGCTAATTGAAACGATTTTCTTGCGCCCTCTTCTAGCGTGTTGTATGCTACTTTAGAGGTTAATGCTAACATCTTAGCCAACTGTAATGTAAAATTGGTTTTACCGTTGCCACTCATTCCCCAAATTAGCCAAACTCCAGAGCGTTCTGGAATTCCGAAGGATGCTTCCCATTTTCCTGTRAAAGGTATTTCAATGAACTTCTTTTTTAATATCTCGTCAACCGATACTGCACGTTTTAGTTTTGGCATTTTTGGGGCGCTTGTTTATGGTTGATTAATTTTTATCGTTTTCGTCTTGTTTTACGGCAAATATTTTTCTCTTTACACGCCTTAAATCTTCATCACAGTCGTCCCATATATCTTTAATAACTTTTGCATTTACAACACCGTTGGCTTTGCATATTTGATCTACATCTGTAAACCCTACTCCGTTTAACTCTATAAATTTTCTACCCACTCTAGAGAAGATCTCTTGGTACCCTCTTTTGTTTAAAATTAAACCTCGTTTAACTCTTTTACGCAAATGATCTGTTGCACAGATAACAATGCCACAGTGATCTTCTAATTGGTTGTAGAGTGTTATAAAAAAGAGGAGTACTTTATCTTTTAGCTTATCAGCTTCATCCATAATAATTAATGGGGTATCTTGAGACTTTATGTTTAAAACAATCTCATTCATTTTTTGAGTAATGGTAAGACCTGTATAATCTCTCCCCATTGCCGTCATTAATGAATTTAAAAAATCGTTTTTATTCCAATACTCGTTACAGCTTAATAAGTAAGCCTTTGGAGTCGTTTTTACATATTGCTTAAGCGTAAATGTTTTGCCACTTCCGGCACCACCAACAAACGCCATAACCATACTGTGGTTTTGAGCATCATTAAGTATTGTGTCAATTTTTAAATAATCTCTGGTGTTAACTGATACCCATAAATGTTCTTTCCATCCTATTTGAGATCCAATGGTGCGCCACATAGAATCTTTAATTAATTGCCAGTTATCATTTAAAACTTGCGATACCGTTGCAGACGAAACTCCTTTAAGGGTATTGGAGGCTTGGTTTTGAGAATCGTATCGATTCACATACTCTCGTAGTGCTGTTTTAATGAGGTTTTTAGTACTTGTTTTCATAAAAATATAGTTAAATTAATAATCGTTTACTCTTGAATTTTCATACTCCAGTTCAGCATCCATATTGCTTTCTTGTTTTTGGTGAGTACCTATGGTGTTTGGAGTTTTATTCTTTTTGTCATAAGTGCTTTTTATACCACTTACTTTAGGGTTTTTAAGGCCGTAATCTTCAGCAGACATTTTATGGTCTTTAAGAATCTGCTCCATTTCATTATACCTGTTCAATCTGTGGCGTTTGTTGGCCTCATTAATACGCTGCATATAACTCAATTCCCATGCTTCTTGCTCTTGTCTGTTTCTATGAATTACTACTTTAGTGGTTGCTGCTCCAACACGTCTTAAGCCTAATGCATCTTTTGTGTACAGATAAATTAGTGTCATATCACTAGGGTCGTACTTCACTATAAATTTCTTATCTGTGTTATCAGCCAACCATTCAAAGTCTGGCATACCATCAGCATCATAAACACTAAATTCATACGCTACTTTCTTTTCTTTAAATGAAATACCATAAGGTGTACAGGTAATTGGTTTTTCTCTAGTAATCCAAAACAAGTCAACCATTTCTAATAGCGATACTTCTGGAGTTTCAGGATTATCGCTGTTTAAATACATTTCCATTCTAGCCTCTCCAGTAGCATAATGTTTTGCGTTATTCCATTCAGCTCTACGTTGTGCGTAAACTTCTTTAATTTCTTTAAGTGATGGTAAGTTGTGCTTATTGGCAAGGATAAATTCCATATTTGCTTTACTCTCAATAGTTTTTGCAGTAATATTTTGACCAGAGTAAAACCAATCTTGTTTCAGTATTTGCTGTTGAAAACGCCCAAATGCACTCTCAATAGTTTTAGATTTACCATTATACGGTTGTGTTTTATTGGCAAATCGGCTAATTTTATTTAAGAAATTACCTGCTTTTAACTTGCCATGACCACCTTGTCCATCAAATTTTAGTTCGTATGGCTTGTGTCCAGAAACTCCCAACGCCATTTTATAAGCGTAGTATTGTGCCTCATAATCTTCTGTCTTACTAATGTGATATCCTAAAAACACTTCGCTAAATGTGTCCATAACTTCATATACTTGGCAAGTAGCAATTTTACCATCAGCATCTAAATAGTAGTAGTTCAATTTAGTACCATCACTATACCATAAGCTGTCTCGCATTGATGACATTTTAGTAGTGTGGAAGTAGGTATATTTTTCTTTAGCCTTTAATTCGCCATATCTATGGCCATACCACAAATTCTTAACATGCTCTAGGTGTAAATAATTTTTAATAGTGTCTTGATGTTTTAATGGTTTCCATCCTTCTAACTCACACATTCTATTATACTCAGCATGTAACTGTGCAAAATTAGCAACCTTCATAACCCTATCGGCCCATCTGCTAACCAACCATAGTTTAGCATCTTCATTTATCTTCTCACTATTCTTATTTCCAAACTGTTTATGGATGAGGGTTTCATAGCCTTCAGCTTTGTATAATTTCAATTTTTGCTTTAATCTCCTAGTGTTATTTGGTAAGGTGTGCGGATAGGTGTGTTTTGGCAGTTCTTGTAGTACTTCAGCTATTTTGTCCCAAATCTTTACTTTAGATCCGCCAAGTGTTCTGCGCTTTGCCATTAAACTTGTAGTAACAGTATAAATGGCATTTAATACAATTGCATTGGCGGTGTATTCTTTAATATTTCTATCGGGCAATGCCGTACCAGCGTCTAGTGTGTAGTTGTTAAAAAACTCCTGGGCCTTTTGGTCGTGCTCTAGATATGTTTTAAAAGTACTTTTGCGGGTGGTTATTACTGGGTCTCCTGTAATTTCTATTGCTTTTTCTTGAAAACGCACTGGAACGGAATTCCATTCGATAAGAGCAGTTCTACCGTTACCGCCACCTCTTAATGTATTAAAATATAGGCGACTTAGTTTTCTATAATTATTCATTGTCATAACACCAGCCTCATAAAGCCATCCGCCTTCTACACATAATACAGTTCCTACGTAATCGTACATTTATTGTATATTTGAATTAATTTTTAATATTTTTTTATGAGCAAAACAGATTCTAAACCAACTTTTGAAATGATGAAAATTTTTTCTCAAAGATTTGATACTCTTGAAATTAAACTTGCACTTCAAAAAATTCAAATCGAAACCCTTATTGAATTAATGGATAATGAGAAAATTGACTTTATGAACAATTATCACAATGTTTATCAGGCTCGTTCTCAATCTTATTTAAAAGGACTTCCATCTCACGCGCAAGTTCTTGCTGCTTCTGTAGGATTAATCGATCTACTTCCTTAATCCATTCTTTTGCTGTCATAATATTTAGTTTTAATTAGTGGTCAGATATTTTTTTAAAAAGGTGTGAGAGTTTTTATATTTTTTGATTTAATTACCCTGAGAAGATTTTAAATATTAGGTTTATATATTTTTAGCAATGCTTTTAGATCTTCATAGATCTCTTTTGCAAGTTTTGTATTGATATTTCGCTCATTCATCACAATAAACTTCACGTATTTTGGTGAGCATTTATGCTTATCGGCAAGCGGCTTTGTTTTACCGTACAACAGGTCTTTCTCGTATTCTGTAAATGATGCTAACATAATTTTATATACCTTTGTTTTTAATGTTGGAACAAATATACAAACATTTGTTTGTTAAATACAAATTTATGTTTGTATTATTTAAAAATAATATTGGAACTATAATGGACACCGTAGGAAATCGGATAAAAAAGATAATGGATCACTTAAATTTGAATTACAATTCCTTTAGCAAGGAGTTAGGTTATAGCGATGTTGTTGTTGGAAATGTTATAAAAGGCAGAAACAAACCGAGTTTTGATTTTGTAAACAAATTAACACAAACATTTGATTGGGTAGATGTGCGATGGATATTAACTGGCCAAGGAGAAATGTTATTAGAAAATAATATTACAAATAAAACTAAGGCGGTTTATAAGTTAAAAACAGATAATTTAGTAGATAACCAAGCTATTCCTTTATACGATATTGAGGCCGTTGCAGGATTGGTACCATTATTCACAAATGCACAAGAGACAAAACCAATAGATCACATATCAATACCCCATTTACCAAAATGTGATGGTGCTGTTCATATTACTGGAGACTCAATGTACCCATTACTTAAAAGTGGAGACATTATTATGTATAAAGAAATTCAGGACATTGCAAACGACATATTTTGGGGCGAAATGTACCTATTGTCAATTTCAATGTCAGGAGAAGAGATGGTTGTAGTTAAGTTCATTCAAAAATCTGAAAAAGGAGAAGGCTATGTTAAATTAGTAAGCCAAAACAAGCACCATCAAGATCGAGATATAAAAATAACTCGCATCATGGCATTGGCACTTGTTAAGGCATCCGTCCGTATAAATTCTATGTCCTAGAAACAAATTGTACCAACTTTTTTTATTTTTTATTAGTTATTTTTTAGACAAATACTGTCTAAACTCAATAATAACAACACTTATAAGCGTTTTTTAAAATAAATGTTATGGTATTAAGTCCCCCTTAATACGTGTTTTTTAGGGTAATAAGTACCCTTTAATGTGCTAAAAACGGTCTTTTTAGGTGTGTTTTAGGTATTAAGTGCCTACTTATCGACTGTTTTTTAACGTAAAAGGTACAACCAACAGTACAACCAACAGTACAACCAAAACATAATATTGCATCAATTTTACTATTTCATGTTTTTAAAGATAGTATAGATACAAGCTGTTTTTTCGTATAAGAAGTCAGGCAATAGATCAGTATAATTTATATGTAGTTTCCTTTATTTCTAAGGCTTTAATGGCGTTTACTAAAGGTTTAAGTATATTTGTGCCAGTAGAGTAGTAGTAATGGTAGAACCGCCTTTATTTAAACAGTAGTTAAATGGCGACTAAATGGTAGTTAATGCACAATCCGTATTAATATACAAATCGACCAAAAATAAGCTGTATGCTTTGTAAACACTATAAAAATCAACCAAAAAATAACTATGTCTCTAGGTACATTCTGTTATTAGGGGTGTACATTCCCATGAAAATGGGAATCCATATACAGCACTTATTATTTTAATGAGATTGCTTCTTCGCTAAAAAAAGCGAATCGCAAAGACGGAAGTTAAATTTGATTCCGCTAGTTATCCTTTCTTATTTCGGCAATAAACCCATCAACGGTCTGCGCATCATCCACCAAAAAACCTCCAATCTTAGTTCTTCTCAAAGCAGATAAATGTGCCCCTGAATTTAAGGCGATTCCAAAATCAAAAGCTAAAGAACGAATGTAAGTTCCTTTGCTACATACCACTCTAAACTCAATATTTGGCAAATTAATATTGGTGATTTCAAATTCTGAAATTGAAATCTTCCGCGTTTTAATTTCGGTGGTTTCTCCTGCTCTTGCCAATTCGTATAGTTTTTTACCATCCTTTTTAATGGCCGAAAAAATGGGTGGTTTTTGATCCAAGTCTCCAATAAATTGTTTGGTAGTTTCTAAAATCAATTCATCAGTAATATGATTTGTCGGAAAAGTTTTATCAATCTCCGTTTCTAAATCATAACTCGGAGTGGTGCCTCCAACAGTAATTGTACCGGTGTATTCTTTTTTTTGCGCTTGATACGTATCAATCTTTTTCGTGAATTTACCCGTGCATAAAATCAACAATCCTGTGGCGAGCGGATCTAAAGTCCCAGCATGCCCTACCTTAATTTTTTTAATATTGAATTTTTGTCGAATCTCCCAGCGGAGTTTATTCACCACCTGAAAAGAAGTCCAATTCAGAGGTTTATCAATTAATAATACTTGACCGTTTTTGTAGTCTTCTAAATTCATACATTTAATTATTGTCTCCTCGAGCGCAGTCGAGAGGCATAACTCGTTCCTAAGCCCAACTTATTACCTTTTCAAATACCTACAAGGTTAAAAAAACCTTGCAGGATAACTTTTAGAATTTTTCCCTAAGCAAGAAATACCCAAAGGACAATGATGCTCTTATTAATTCATCAAAGCAAACCCAATTGCAAGAGACCCTACCACGGCGCAATAGATTGCAAAATAAGACAATTTGCTTTTCTTAACAATCGATATCATCCAAGTACAGGCAAATAATCCTGAGATAAATGCTGCCAAAAATCCTGCTGACAATACACCAATATGTGCATCACTAAAACTTATTTCGCCGCCTAGAATATCTTTCCCCACTTTACCAAAAATTAGTGGAACCACCATTAAAAATGAAAATTTAGCAGCTCTTGTCCTGTCAACCCCTAATAAAACTGCTGATGAAATTGTTGCTCCAGATCTTGAAATTCCGGGTAACATGGCAATGGCTTGTGAAACTCCGATGATAAATGCGCTACCAAAACTCACCTCTTTTCCGGTGAATTTTGCTTTATCAGCAAATAGTAAAAGTAGTGCTGTTACGATCAACATAAAACCTACTAATAAAATTTGATCTCCAAAAAATGATGCCAATTCTTCTTCGAAAAAAAATCCTATTAACGAAGCAGGTATCATTGAAATAATAATTTTTACCGAAAATTTAGACTCTTCATTCCACTTAAATTGAAACAATCCTTTGATGATTTCTACAATCTCTTTTCTAAAAATCACCATGGTGCTCAAGGCGGTTGCAAAATGCAAGACAACGGTAAATGTCAAACTTTCTTCTGGAATTAAATGATCGCCAAATAACGCTTCTGCTAATTGCAAATGTCCGCTAGATGATACCGGTAGAAATTCAGTTAATCCTTGAATAATCCCTAAAATAATTGCTTCTAAATAACCCATTATTTTTTAGTCTTTGCGAGGATAGCATAAATCTCAATGGCAAAACCAATTAAGACCAAAGTAGGTGCCAAACGAATTCTTCTAAAGTTATAAATTTCTTCGTTAAATACTTCTGGATTTTCACTTCCACCACCTGACATCAATATAAATCCGAGGGCAATAACAACCAAACCAATCACCATAATTAGGTAATTCTTCTTCTCGAAAAGAAATGTTTCTTTTACTTTTTTATCTTTATTTTTCATGCTAATAATATAGTTCTTCGGTTTTTAAATTTAAGAAACGTCGTGTTGCAAAAAAGGTACTTAATAAGGTAATGATGATTCCGACCAATAAAATAGATCCAAATAAAATTCCCAACAACGGTTTGTCTTCGAGCAGTAATAATTCTGGTAAATTTTTATTGATATAATACATCACAACTCCGACTCCTAAAATCGCTACGACTGCCCCTATGATTCCGAGTTGTACCCCTTTCCAAATAAATGGCTTACGGATAAACCCTTTGGTAGCGCCCACCATCTGCATGGTTTTAATCGTGAATCGTTTTGAATAAACTGACAATCTAATGGCGCTGTTAATCAATACCACAGCAATCAGCGTAAAAAATCCGCTGAAAATCAATACCCACAAACTGATGCGTTTTATGTTTTTTGTTAATAAATCAATGAGCGGCTTGTCATACAAAACTTCGAATACGCTCGAATTCTCAGACAGCTCTTTTTCAATTTCTGACATTTTTTCTGGCGTCACAAAATCAGATTTCACATACACATTCAGCGCATCCTTTAAAGGATTATCGCCTAAATACTCAATAAAATCTTCGCCAATATCTGCACTAAAAGTTTTTGCTGCTTCTTCTTTCGAAACAAATTCGACAGATTTCGCATACTCCTGACTCTCTAAAACAGTCTGCAACATTGCGATATCTTCATCTGCAACACCATCATTTAAAAATATAGTGATGGCAACTTGTTCTTTAAAATGATCAGAAATAGTTTTTGTTTTCAATACCAACAAGCCTAATAACCCTAATAAAAACAAGACTAAAGCAACACTTACAACCACAGAAACATAAGAAGATCTTAATCTGCGTTTTTGGTATTTATCAAATGATTTAGACATTTACTTTTTGGAATTTGGTGCAAGATACGAATTGGGTTCGAAATTAAACGATTGAAAAAATCAAAGATTAAAAATTTCAGAAACTCAGTTTCAAACAACTATCAACGAATAACTAACAACTATTATTATTCGATTTCCTGACAAAGTTCTATCAACACGCCATTCGTAGATTTTGGATGTAAAAAAGCAACCAATTTATTATCCGCTCCTTTTTTAGGAATATCATTCAAAACCACAAATCCTTCAGATTTTAATCTGCTAATTTCGGACTCAATATCATCCACAGCAAAAGCAATATGATGCACACCTTCACCCTTTTTATCAATAAATTTAGCAATCGGACTCTCAGGATTCAAGGCCTGTAATAGTTCGATTTTATTAGGCCCAACATCAAAAAAAGAAGTTGAAACACCTTCGCTCTCCACCGTCTCAGTCTTGTAATGTGGTTTCCCAAAAAGTTTAGCAAACAACAAATTCGAACTTTCTAAATCCTTGACTGCAATACCAATGTGTTCTATTTTTTTCAYACGAATCCTCTAAACGTTTTCAAATATAGCTTACTTTTGCAGCATGGAAACAAACAGACAGAAAAAAATTGCAGGTGTTTTGCAAAAAGATTTGGTAGATGTGTTGCAAACTGCTGCACGCGATGGAATGAAAGGAGTGCTAATTTCGGTTACTAAGGTAAATGTTACGAGCGATTTGGGCGAGGCAAAAGTGTATCTCAGTATTTTTCCGTCAGAAAAAAGAGAGGAATTAATCAAAGGGATTCGCTCTAACACAAGCACGATTCGTTATGAAATGGCGCGACGCACACGAAATCAATTGCGCAGAATGCCTAATTTATATTTTTATGGCGATGATTCTTTGGATTATATCGAGGGAATTGAAGCTGCATTAAAAGGCGAAAAAGAGAATCCGATTAAAAACCCTGACATACTTGACAAACGCCAAAAACGATAAAACTTGAATTTTCCGCTGTACATTGCAAAGCGTTATTTGTTTTCAAAAAGCAGTAATAGCACCATTAATATTGTCACATTTATCGCGACATTGGGTGTTATCATTGGCACGATGGCACTGTTTATTGTACTCTCCGGATTTTCAGGATTAAAAACTTTTAGCATTAGTTTTTTAAAAACTTCAGATCCTGATTTTAAGATTTCAGCAGTTAAAGGAAAGTCTTTTTTATTTACTGATGCTTTTAAATCTAAGATTGATTCAACCGATGGAATCGCATATTACACCAAAGTTGTAGAAGAACGCGTTTTTTTAGAACACAAAAACAAAACACATCTCGGAGCCATAAAAGGAGTTGAAGAAAACTATTTAAAAGTCAACAATGTTGACACCGCAATTGTAGTTGGTTTTTGGATTAATTTTGAATTTGACAATCAAGTAGTCATCGGAAATAAAATTTCTGACAGACTCTCAATGGGGATTAACGACTACCTAGAACCTCTTAAAATTTACGTGCCAAAACCCGGAAGTGGTTATGTAAAAAGTACCCAAAGTGATATTAGCTCAATCTATACGCAATCTGTCGGAATCTTTGCATTGACCGAGGAAATGGATGATAAATATGTATTTGCTACCATATCAAAAGCACAAGAATTGTTGGGGTATAAAGAAAATCAAATTAGTGCGATTGAAGTGAAAGTCTCAAATCTTAACAATCGAAAAGAGATTATAGAAAATCTACAAAATAAGTTGGGTGCTGATTTTAAAATCCAAACTAGAGAACAACTAAACGCTACTTTTTATAAGATGCTGAACACAGAAAACTTAGCATCTTATTTAATCTTTACCTTGATATTAATCATTGCCTTATTCAATGTTATTGGAGCATTGATTATGATGATTTTTGACAAAAAGAATAATCTTAAAACACTCTACAATCTCGGAACAACCGTAAAAGAAATTAGAAAAATATTTGTCCTACAAGGATTCTTACTTTCCTTTTTTGGGTTGATCGTCGGTTTGGTTTTAGCAATTGCATTGGTGTTTATTCAAACAAAATTTGGTTTATTTATGATTACACCTTCCTTGGCATTTCCGGTAGAATTTCAATTTGAAAATGTAGCCATCGTATTTTTTACAATTTTGATTTTAGGTTTTATCGCCTCAAAAATTGCGAGTAGTAGAATTACTAAAGAGATATTAGAATAGGCCCCTCTTAATCTCCCCGAAGGGGAGAAACGACTGTGAAAAAAACCCTTCCCTTCGGGAAGGATTTAGGATGGGCTTTACCCAAACTTCTGCAACACCTCATCCAACACATCATACACTTCTTGTGCAGAATCTGAGGTTACCATTTTTAATCTGTAAGGTTTAAAATTAGGAATGCCTTTAAAATAATTTGTATAATGTCTTCGCGTTTCCATCACGCCAACAATCTCTACTTCTTTCCAAGCAATTTCTAATTGCAAATGCCTTTTTGCCATGGCAACTCGTTCGGAAATTGTGATTTCTGGTAAGTGTTCACCCGTTTCAAAAAAGTGTTTTATCTGCTTAAAAAACCATGGGTTTCCTATCGTTGCTCTCCCAATCATTGCTCCGTCCAATCCGTAATCATCACGCATAGACATCGCTTTTTCTGGAGTAGAAATATCGCCATNACCAAAAACAGGAATGTGCATTCTAGAGTTATTTTTCACCTCAGCAATCGGCGCCCAATCTGCTTCTCCTTTATACATTTGCGCACGCGTACGTCCGTGAATCGCAATCGATTTACAGCCTACATCTTGCAAGCGTTCGGCAACCTCAACAATACGAATCGAATCAGAATCCCAACCCAAACGAGTTTTTACAGTAATCGGTAAATCGGTGTGTTTTACCATTGCTTCGGTTAACGAAACCATCAAATCGATGTCTTTTAAAATTCCTGCTCCAGCTCCTTTTGAAACTACTTTTTTTACAGGACATCCAAAGTTGATATCAATAATATCTGGTTTCGATTGCTCTACAATTTCTACCGTTCGTAACATCGATTCTAAATTAGCACCAAAAATTTGGATGCCCACAGGACGTTCCTTTTCGTAGATGTCTAATTTTTTTATTGACTTTGCCGCATCGCGAATTAATCCTTCTGAAGAAATAAATTCGGTATATACCACATCAGCCCCTTGCTCTTTGCACAATGCGCGAAAAGGTGGGTCACTGACATCTTCCATCGGTGCTAACAACAATGGGAAATCTGGTAATTCTATGTTTCCTATTTTAATCAAATTGATTTTTATTTGTCTGGTCGAGCGCAGTCGAGACCTAATTAATCATTAAGGAAGCCTTTTTAAAAACCTCTCGACTGCGCTCGAGGAGACAACCTTTTATCTTCGGTTTAACTCACAACCTCTACTAAAAAGTCACTTCCAATTCAACCTCTTTTCCATCACGCCTCACAATCACTTTTGTCGATTGACCTTTTTCAAACTTTCCTAAAGCTTTTACGTAATCCATCATTTCAGCAACTTCAATATCGCCCATTTTAATGACAATATCTCCTTTTATGATTCCGGCTTTTTGAGCAGGTTTCCCATCGGTAACTCCATCAATTCGCATCCCTTTTCCGTCGAATAAATAATCAGGAATCACACCCAAAGTCACTTTAAACTTCGATCCTTTTTGTTGCTCATTCTTCGTTTTAGTAAAGGCTAATTTTCCATCATCATTTAAATCAGAAACGATGTCAATAACAAAATCAGAAATTTCTTGCATCCCCTCATAATTCAATAAATCTGAATCATCCGAAGGTTTGTGATAATCTGCATGCTGCCCCGTAAATAAATGCAACACCGGTAAATCTGCTAAATAAAAAGAAGTGTGATCGGATGGTCCAACTCCTGATTCTTTTAAAATCAAGTGGAATTTCCCTTTCGCATTTTCCTCAACAACTTCTTTAAAAATTGGTGAAGTTCCGATGCCGTAAACCGCCAAAGTTTTATCTTCTTTTAAACGACCTACCATATCCATATTAATCATATAATTGACTTTCGACAAATCAATCGTCGTATGTTTTACAAAATAGTTAGAGCCTAACAATCCCATCTCTTCACCAGAAAAAGCCATGAACAAATAGTTGTTATTTGTGTTACTATTTTTCAATTCAACAGCAAGATTCAACATCACCGCAACGCCACTTGCGTTGTCATCTGCTCCGTTGTGAATTGCTTTTTCGCCTCTATACAAAGACCCTTGTTCTCCCCATCCTAAGTGGTCGTAATGCGCCCCAATGATGATCGTATTTTCAGCACCATTGTCTAAAAAAGCAACAATATTTTTACCCGTAATCGTAGTTGCAGCAACAGAATCTGTGAATTCTACTTTTGCATGTGGATGCGCTTTTGGCTTGAAAGTAAATGACTGAAAATAGCCATCTGTTCCTTTCGGAGCGTAGCCCATTTCCTCAAATCTTTGCACAATATAATCTGCTGCAAGTCGCTCTCCAACAGACCCTGTGTTTCTTCCTTCTAATTTATCATCCGCTAAAAAAGTAACATCAGATTTCATTTTGTTTTCTTGTGAGAACATTCCGATAGTCACAAAAAATAATACTACAAATAATTGTTTCATACCTAATACAGTTTATTTTTGCACAAAAATACTAAATAAATCTACCAATGAGGGTTCTCTATATTCTATTAATTTCTGTACTTATTATTTCTTGTTCTGACAAAAAATCAACCGATAAAAAGGAAGCTACTTCTGGTGCTACCACAATTGTTGACAAGATTCATTACCATCAAGAAAAACATTTAAAGAATGTAAAACAACTGACTTTTGGCGGTGATAATGCCGAAGCTTATTGGAGTTTTGATGGAACAAAAATTACGTTTCAGGCAAACACAAAAGAATGGGGATTGGATTGTGATCAGATATTTACAATGAGTGCCGATGAAGTTTTAAAGGGTGGTAAAATTCCACAAATGATTAGCACTGGAAAAGGAAGAACCACCTGTTCGTATTTTTTACCGGGTGATTCTACCATCGTTTATTCATCCACTCATTTGGGTGGCGATGCGTGTCCTCCAAAACCAAAAAAAGAAGATCATGGTGGTAAATATATTTGGCCTGTGTATAGCAGTTTTGATATTTTTGTTTCGGATTTAGAAGGGAATATTATTTCTCAATTAACCGATGAACCGGGGTATGACGCCGAACCAACCGTATCGCCAAAAGGTGATAAAATCGTATTTACTTCTACGCGTTCTGGCGATTTAGAATTATATACCATGAATATTGATGGGTCTGATGTGCAGCAAATCACGGATGAATTAGGTTATGATGGTGGTGCTTTTTTCTCTCCTGATGGCACTAAAATTCTGTTCCGTTCATCAAGACCAAAAACAGAAACTGAAATAAAAGAATACAAAGAATTGTTGGCAGATGATTTGGTGATGCCTACAAATATGGAATTGTATATATGCAATATTGACGGGAGCGATTTGAAAAAAATTACCGATTTAGGGTCAGCAAACTGGGCTCCTTTCTTTCATCCTTCAGGTGAGAAGATTATTTTCTCTACCAATCATCACAAAGAAAAACACGACGGATTTAATTTATTTATGATTGATTTGGATGGTCAAAATTTAGAACAAATCACCTATGATGGTGTTTTTGATGCGTTCCCAATGTTTTCTCCTGATGGGACTAAATTGATATTTTCATCAAACAGAAATAACCACGGCACGCATGATACCAATTTGTTTGTTGCGGAGTGGGTAGATTGATTTGGTTGATAGTTGATTGTTGTTTGTCATTCCTGCGATACCGATAACTATCGGTACAGAAATTTAGAATTCCTACGTCTTTGCGAAAAACTTAACGATACAAATCTAAAGGAGGAGGCCACGAAGAAGCAATC
This sequence comes from Flavobacteriaceae bacterium, assembly GCA_002401215.1. Classification (GTDB taxonomy): domain Bacteria; phylum Bacteroidota; class Bacteroidia; order Flavobacteriales; family Flavobacteriaceae; genus Urechidicola. The sequence continues at coordinate 51,482 of NVSL01000003.1, forward strand.
TATTTTTTAAAATGTGAGATAACCTTACTCCTTAAATCGTTAAAAATCATCTTCCAAAACAATTCAAAAAATCGATATGTAACTCTTACATAATAAAGTATATTTGCAAATTATTGATAGAAGGAAAATATTAGATGAAGCACATCAGAAATTTTTGCATAATTGCACACATTGATCACGGTAAAAGTACACTTGCCGACAGATTGTTAGACGCTACTGGCGCAGTAACAGAACGCGAAAAAAAGGCGCAATTATTAGACACCATGGACTTGGAGCGCGAGCGTGGAATTACCATAAAATCGCACGCCATCCAAATGGAATATACCTACGAAGGGCAAGAATATGTATTGAATTTAATTGACACTCCGGGGCACGTAGATTTTTCTTACGAGGTCTCAAGATCAATAGCAGCCTGCGAAGGCGCGCTTTTAATTGTTGATGCTGCTCAAAGTATTCAGGCACAAACAATTTCTAATTTATACTTGGCTTTAGAGAATGATTTAGAGATTATTCCGGTGTTAAATAAGATAGATTTACCTTCTGCAAATCCTGAAGAAGTAACCGATGATATTGTTGATTTATTAGGGTGTGATCCCGAAGAGGTGATTCATGCCAGCGGTAAAACGGGTTTCGGTGTAGAGAATATTTTAAAAGCAATTATTGAAAGAATTCCAGCTCCAAAAGGAGATGTTGACGCCCCGTTACAAGCCTTAATTTTCGATTCTGTTTTTAATACTTTTAGAGGAATTGAAACCTATTTTAGAGTTTTTAATGGTGAGATTAAAAAAGGTCAGAAAATAAAATTTGTTGCAACAGAGCAAGAATATATTGCGGATGAAGTTGGGACTTTGAAGTTAGAACAGGTGGTAAAAAAATCTGTAAAAGCTGGTGACGTTGGCTATTTAATTACAGGAATTAAAACTGCAAAAGAAGTAAAAGTTGGAGATACAATTACAGATGCTAATAACCCAACTACCAATATTGTTGAAGGTTTTGAGGATGTAAAACCAATGGTATTTGCAGGAATTTATCCGGTGGATACTGAAGATTATGAAGAGTTAAGAAACTCTATGGAAAAATTACAATTGAA
>NVSL01000106.1 GCA_002401215.1 Flavobacteriaceae bacterium
CGTTACTTAATCAACTACTTCCGCCGTTCATTAAAAATTATGGGCACGCCGATTAAAGTTGAATTCCGTGACAGTGACAATCCGTTTGCAGATAAGAAAAATAAATTATCATTATCGCAACAGAAAAAACGCCGTCGCATGATGTCGCACTATAAAAGTAAAAAATAATAGCGTCGGTTGTTATTGATAGAAAGGTCTGTTTTTACAGGCCTTTTTTTATACCTGTTAATCAAGAAAAGGAATATTTAAATCATATTTTCGGTGTTTAATTGTATACCTTAGCGTAAAGACTGATATTATTTGTGATTAGCTGAATGCCTGTATTTAGGCCGCAGATATTCAGTGCCGCACTACACTACAGTCGTGTTAGCTTTACATAGGGATATAGGTTAATGAATATGGATAGCGTGAGAGGTTTTGTTTGACCATTTAAAATTGGTAGAAAAACCAAAGAAAACAAAAACAGGGCAATATAAAACTGGAGAAGAAATTTTATCCTATCTAGCTCCTGATCATGAAATTATTGCCAATATTTTACAATGGCGTGGATTGGTAAAACTAAAAAACACCTATGTAGATGCGCTGCCAAATGAAATCAATAAAGACACAGGACGAATCCATACGACCTACAGTCAAGCGGTTGCTGCGACGGGACGTTTGAGCTCTAACAATCCGAATTTACAAAACATTCCGATTCGTACAGAACGTGGTCGTCAGGTGCGAAAAGCATTTATCCCAAGAGATGAAAATTACACTTTATTAGCTGCGGATTATTCGCAAATAGAGTTGCGTTTGATTGCCGAATTGAGTGGTGATGAAGCGATGAAAACTTCCTTTTTAAATGGAGAAGATATTCACAAAGCAACAGCAGCAAAAGTTTTTGATGTACCACTTGATGAGGTTACTCGCGAACAAAGAAGCAACGCGAAAACTGTAAACTTTGGGATTATTTACGGGGTTTCGGCATTTGGATTGAGTCAGCAAACAGACCTCAGCAGAAAAGAAGCAAAAGCATTGATTGACACCTATTATGAAACCTATCCAACCTTAAGAGCATACATTTCTGGCCAAGTAGATTTTGCCAAAGAACACGGTTATGTTGAAACCCTTTTGGGAAGACGACGTTAYTTAAAAAATATTAATTCGGCGAATTCTATTGTTCGTGCAGCTGATGAACGGAATGCTGTGAATGCGCCCATACAAGGGTCTGCTGCAGATATTATAAAAATTGCGATGATCAATCTTCAAAAAATATTGAAGGATGGAAATTATAAATCTAAGATGTTATTACAAGTGCATGATGAGTTAGTTTTTGATATTTACAAATCAGAATTAGAAACTTTAAAACCAATTATAAAACACGAAATGGAGAACGCATTTAAGATTTCGATTCCGTTGACTGTAGAATTAGATATGGGCGATAATTGGTTAGTTGCACATTAAATTTATTTCTTTAAATTTACACCAAAAAAATGCTAAGAAACAATAATATAGAATGCCTCAATGACATTTTAAAAATCATCCTATATTTTGATGGGTTTCAATATCCCAAAACTTTAGATGAAATAATTTCATTCAGTCGATTTTCAGAAAAGGAAATTAACGATGCTTTGAATGAATTGGTGAAACAAAAATTACTTTTCTTAAATGATGGATTTTATAGTCTTTCAGATAAATTATGTATTGTGAAAAGACGTAAAAAAGGAAATGATTTTGCAAAAAAAATTCTGATAAAAGCTGCTAAGGTTTCAAAATTCATCAGTCAGTTTCCTTTTGTAGAGGGTGTTTTCTTATCTGGCTCACTGTCTAAAGGCTATTTTGGTGAAGATGATGATATTGATTTTTTTATTATTACCAGCCCCAACCGATTGTGGCTTGCAAGAACATTACTTATAGCCTATAAAAAAATATTTTTATTAAACTCTAAAAAATATTTCTGCGTCAATTATTTTATGAGCACAAACGCACTTGAAGTTGCTGAAAGAAATCGTTTTACTGCTACAGAATTTGTAACCCTAATACCAATGAATGGTAATGGTGTTTATTGTGATTTAAAAAAGAAGAATACTTGGGTACTAGATTATTACCCTCATTTTATTACCCAAAATAAAATTTCTGAACCTATAAATAAAAAAGTGATTAAACGAATATTAGAATATATTTTCAAAGGCTCTTTAGGTAATTGGCTAGATGGGTATTTTATGAAACTAACCAAAAATCAGCAACAAAAAAAGTTTACTAAACTAGGTAAATCAGATTATGATATCGCGTTTAAAGGCAAAAAAAATATTTCAAAACATCATCCAGATAATCATCAAAAAAGAGTGATTAATTTATTGAATGATAATATTATCGCCTTTAATAAAAAGCATCAATTTTCAATTCCATTAGAAAACTAATGGATGTTTTATTTACACACTCGTATTTTTATAAAATGGATGCCAAACAATGGAGAAACCAAACTCCATTCCCTCCATTAAGCACTATTTATGCGGCAAGCTATTTACGAAATAACAATTATTCAGTTTCCTTATTTGATGTTGGGTTAAAAGAAAACCCACAACAATTGTCAAGTATTCTAAAAAAAGAAAAACCTCAGTTCTTCGTAATTTATGATGATGGATTTAACTACCTGACAAAAATGTGTTTAACCACAATGAGGAATGCCTGTTTTGAAATGATAAAAATGGGAAAATCACAAGGTTGCAAGGTCATTATATCAAGTTCAGATTCTACAGACCATGCAGAAGATTATTTAAACCAAGGAGCAGATTTTATCATCTATGGTGAAGGTGAAGAAACTCTTTTGAAATTAGTTGAATCTCTTTCTAAAAAATATACTGACACCTCTCTTTTAAATATCGATGGAGTTATCTTTAGAAATGCCGAAACAAACGCAATAGAAAAAACTAAACAACGTACAGTTTTAAAAAACTTAGATGAGTTGCCATTGCCTGCTTGGGATTTAATTGATATAGAATCGTATCAAAAAATTTGGAAGAATTCTAATCAAGAATTTACATTAAACCTTGCAACTACTCGAGGTTGCCCTTACCATTGCAACTGGTGTGCTAAACCAATTTATGGGCAACGCTACAATTCTCATTCTCCAAAACGAATTGTTGAAATGATTTCTCATTTATCAAAAGAATATCAAGTAAATAGGTTTTGGATGTGTGATGACATCTTTGGGTTAAAACCAAATTGGGTGCAAGAATTTAATAAAGAGCTTAAAAAATATTCTCTTAACATTTCTTACTACATACAAAGTAGAGCCGATTTATTGCTAAAGGAAAATACGGTTGAAGCTTTGGCAGAAAGTGGGTGTTCAGAAATTTGGATTGGTGCAGAGAGTGGGTCGCAAAAAATTTTAGATGCGATGGATAAAGGCATCACGGTTGAACAAATTGAAAAATCAACAAAACTGTTACAAGCTAAAAATATTGGTATTGCCTTTTTTATTCAGTATGGTTACTTAAACGAAACAAAAAAAGACATTGAAAAAACTATTGATATGATACAAAAACTAAAACCAGATAATATTGGTGTTTCTGTGTCATACCCATTACCAGACACTCCTTTTTATGAAAAAGTAAAACATCAATTTACTAGCAAAAGCAATTGGACAGATAGCGATGATTTTGCCCTCCTTTTTAAAGGCACATTTAATGAAAATTATTATCGTAAATTACAGAGATATACACATAAAGTGTTTCGAAAATCACAAGGGTTAAACTACCTTACTAAGGGCAAAATTTTAAATAACCTTCGTTCTATTTTATTATTGGCTTATTATATACCTAGTGTAGAAATTGATAAAATAAGGCTGAATATGATACAGAATCTAAAATTCAACAACAATTAAAGCTGATTTTGATCATATCGCAAACGAGTATGACACTGATTTCACTTTTACTGAAATTGGCAAACGACAACGAAATCTAGTACGCTATTTTTTAGAAAAGTTACCAAATAACTTAAATGTTTTAGAATTGAATTGTGGAACGGGTGAAGATGCAATCTGGTTTGCCAAAAAAGGAAATAATGTATTAGCAACAGATATTTCGAAAAAAATGCTTGCAGTTGCACAGCAAAAATCAAAAGGAATTACGAATCTGAAATTTCAACAATTAGATATTAATAATATAGAGTGTATTACAAATCAGGAAAATCTAAGTGATAACCCGCAAAAATTTGATTTAATTTTTTCAAATTTTGGGGGGCTAAATTGCTTGTCTAAATCTCAATTAAAATTATACTTTGATATAGCAACCAAACTATTAAATAAAGATGGTAGAATCATTTGTGTTTTTATGCCAAAAAATTGTCTCTGGGAAAACAAATATCTATTTTTAACGGGTAAATGGAAATTGCTATTTAGAAGAAACACAAAGAAATCTGTTGATGTACAAATTACTAATTCTATTGTAAAAACATGGTATTATAATCCGAATGAAATATTAGAATTGACTAAAAATAAATTTAAACTTGAACATCAAAATCCAATTGGGTTTTTCATACCACCATCCTATTTAGAGCCTTTTTTTAAAAATAAAATTTGGATGTTAAATTGTTTAAACTGGATGGAAAAAAAAGTAAATCAACTCTCTTTTTTATCTAAATATTCAGACCATTACATTATTAGACTACAACTAAAATGAGCATTCTTTTAACACATTCATATTTTCTTTATGAAGATGATAAAGAAGCAAACATCATGAAGCCTTATGCTCCTTTAGGTTTGCTCTATATTTCGTCATATTTAGAAAAGCGCTACTTAAAAAATAAGGTGTTTGACAGTACTTTTTCATCTCCTCAAAATCAGTTAGAATATATAAAAAAAAATCAACCAAAAATTGTTGCTATTTACACCAATTTAATGACCAAAATTAAAGTGATTAAATTGATGAAAGAGTTAAGAAATAATGCTGACTATGGATTGCCAACAGTTATTTTAGGAGGCCCAGATATTACTTTTAATATTGAAAATTATTTACATGCTGGTGCGCATTTTTTGGTGATAGGAGAAGGTGAAGAAACCATGCGTGAACTATCTACTGCTATTTTAAATAATGGCAATACAAATGAAATTAATGGACTAGCATATTTAAAAAACGAGCGTGTAGTAAAAACAGCAACTAGAGAAAAAATCAAAGACCTAAGTGAATTACCGTTACCAAATAGAGCTGCTATTGATTTTAAGCCCTATTTAGATATTTGGAAAAAGCATCACAATAAAAACTCAATAACTGTAAGCACTCAACGTGGTTGCCCTTATACTTGTAAATGGTGTAGTACTGCTGTATATGGTCAAAGCTACCGAAGAAGACCAGCAAAATTGGTGGTAGAAGAATTACAATTTATTAAGAACACATACAATCCTGATGCAATTTGGTTTGTTGATGATGTATTTACCGTTAGCCATAAATGGATACAAGAATTTGTTGATGAAATAAAACAAAAACAATTAAAAATTCCATTTGAGTGTATTACGCGTGCTGAACGATTAAATGACACTATTTTACAGCTATTAAAAGAAGCAGGATGTTTTAGAATATGGATTGGTGCAGAAAGTGGATCGCAAAAAATTATTGATGCAATGGATAGACGTGTTGATATTGATAAAGTAAAAGAGGTGATTCAGCAAACGAATAAAATGGGAATAGAAACTGGCACATTCATCATGTTAGGTTATCCTGGTGAAGATGAAAATGACATCAATCAAACAATACAATATTTGAAAGATGCAAATCCGACTCAATATACTATTACAATTGCGTATCCAATAAAAGGAACAGCACTTTACAATGAAATTGAAAGTGAAATTATTTCAGATACTACTTGGGAAATATCAACTGATAGAGAAATAGATTTTAAACGCACTTATTCTAGAAAATATTATGATTATGCTGTTAAACGAATTATAAATGAGGTAAATCAACACAGAGAAAAGCAGAAAGGAAATCATTTTGTTTCTTTTAAATTGAAAGGGAAATCTATTGTTGCATCAATAGGAATGAAATTAAATAGGTAATGGATTTTAGTGCTTTTAAAAATCAAAAAGGAGTTTTTATTCTATCAAAAATTGATAGAATATTTTCTGAGAAATACCTTGCTTTAAGAAAACAAGAAAGTCGCATTTTGTCTGATGAAGAAGTTAAGTCATTACCACAAGTAAATAAATTAAATTTGAATTTTGCTGAATGGAATGTTAGACAAAAAACAACCAATCGTTTTATTAATTATCTAAATACTAAAAGCCAAAAATTAGTTGTTTTAGATGTAGGTTGCGGCAATGGTTGGTTTAGCAATAAAATGGCTGGAATAATTAATGCAAAAGTCATTGGTTTAGATGTAAACTCAATGGAGTTAGAACAAGCAAGTCAATGTTTTCAAAAAGATAATTTAGATTTTATTTTATGTGATATTTTTGCAAATGGCTTTACTTTAAATCAGCAATTTGATATTATATCTTTAAATGCTTCGGTTCAATACTTTTCAAATTTTGATTTATTGATTACAACTTTAAAATCATTTTTAAAACCAAATGGTGAAATTCATATTTTAGATTCCCCCTTTTACAATGTCTCGGAAGTAATCAATGCTAGAAAGAGAACTTTGGATTATTATACTAAAATGGGACATATAGAAAYGTCAAATTATTATTACCATCATTCTAAAGGAMAAATTAGAGATTTTAAAATTCTATATCAACCTAAAAAAACAATTTTTAGTAAAGTTTTCAGCAAAAAAGATTCGCCCTTTTTGTGGTTAAGGTTAATAAATTCATATAATGGTGCTTAGATTTTTAGAAAAGTAAATTTTTTTATAGTTAAAATATTTCATTAATTCATCGTCAATCTTTGGGTTAAGATATGACAAGTCTGATTCGTTAAACTCCCTTATCCATTTCTTTTCTAAGTAATACTCTTTATAATTTTTGTAAGAAAATTTTATGTCTTTCGTTGATTTTATATGATTTATACCAATATAGTTTTGTATTGCCGCATAAATTTTGTATATTTAAGCATGGGAAAAATAGCACGTTTAGACATTTCAGAATCGTTAACAGAGCTTAA
>NVSL01000004.1 GCA_002401215.1 Flavobacteriaceae bacterium
AAAACCTCTAGAGTAAAATTCAAAGGGAAAAAAGCACGAAATACTTCTGACGAAACGATTACTGAAAAGAAAGAGCCAAGGAGACAGAATAAGTATAAGCGGAGAAATAAAAGGCGATAAAATTGTTTATTTGTTGAATCGAGTAATTATTAAAAAAAAGTGATCCAAAAACAAAATTACTCTAAAACAGCATCCTCATTTTTAACCAAATAGTCTAAGGTTTTATTCACCAACTCATTTAATTTCATTCCTTTTTTAACGGCAATTTCTGATATTTTTTGATGTGTCTCCTTTGGAACTCTAACATTAAAAACACCTTTATATGTTTTATTTGGTTCTTTCCCAATTTCTTTACAGGACTCTAAATAATCGGTAACAGCATCTTCAAATCCTTTTTTTAAATCGATTACAGAAGCACCTTCAAAAGATATTAAATCATTAATACCTTCTATTTTGCCATAAAAAATATTGTCTTCGTTGGCGTAATTTACAGTCCCAATATAATTTTTATATTCTAGATAATTTTTCATCTTATAAATTTACTTTTTCTAATAACTGTCGGATAACATATTGTTTTACAATTGAGGATGGGTGCGGTTTGTGCAAGCTGATGATGTCTAATTCCGCATTCACAAAATTTCGTCTAGAACCGCCTGTTTTTTCTTTTTTAACTTTTTCAAAATAACCTAAATGATTTAATATTTTGATCAGTTCATCCCACGTTAAATTTTTAGGAATTGTTTTAAATTTAAGCAATAGCTTTTCGATTTTGCTCATGTGCAAATATACATCAATAATCGTAACTAAAAAATAGTTACACTCGCTATTGGATTAAAAAACACGGTGTTAATTAGTTTGAGATTACTTTTAAGTGAGTAGAAAAAATAAACAATTTCTCTTAAATATTTTCAAAAATTGCATCAATACTCATTTGCTCTTGTGGTATAAATCCATTGGAGATCAATGCCAGTCCAAAAATCATCAATGCGATGCCCATCCCTCGTTTTATTTTGTGGATGACTTTTGGAGTCAGTTTGTTTTTTAGTTGTTTAGCTAAGATTATTTTTCCTAAATCAGTAATAAAATAGGCTACAATTATAGCACAAAAAAAGCGAAATATTCTACTTTCGTCCATTTCTAATGAAGGTCCAATTCCGATTACAAGTAGCAACCAAAAGGCTAAAACCCCAACATTTATAAAGTTTAAAAAGAATCCTTTTGCTAATAATCCGAAGTAATTATTCTTTTCTGGTAGATCGTATTTTTTCTTTTGAGGAATTGGTTTTTCTCTTTTTAGGAACATTCCCAAACCGTAAATAAAAAGAATTCCACCACCAACAAAATACAAATTTGGGTCATCTTTTACTTTCATCAAAAATTGATGCGAGCCATAATAAGCGAATAAAATAAAAACAACATCGGCAAGGACAACTCCCAAATCAAAAACGATGGCAGCTCTTGCTCCTTTTAAAATACTGGTCTGAATCAGCATAAAAAAAACGGGGCCAATCATAAATGCGAGTCCGAAACCAATGGGAATTGCTTTGAGAAAATCTTGAAACATATTTTTTATTTAAGACTAAAGACCGCTATACTTTTAGATAAACGATTTAAGACTTGATTTCAAATTTAGTTAAAACTATAAACTTATAGAAATGAATGAGGTTTAACTTGAAAGAGGATGGATGACAGTTGTCCGAACAAAAAGTCTTACATCTTTTGTCTATCATCTTTTATCTTTTTATTAGACATCATCAAAATCAATCTTAATTTTTGGAGTCGTTGGATGGGCTTGACAGGTTAAAATCAACCCTTCTTCTATTTCATCATCCGTCAGAATTTCATTTTTCTCCATGGTCACAGCACCTTCTGTAACACGCCCCAAACAGCTACTGCAAATTCCTCCCTGACAAGAATACGGAGCATCCAAATCTTTGTTGAGCGCTGCATTTAAAATGGTTTTCTTTTGCGACATTACAAAAGTAGTTTCCTCATCATCTAGCATAATAGTGATTTCAGAATTACCTTCTGGGATGTCATTATTTTCATCAGCAGTAACAGGAACAGAAAATAATTCGTAATGAATATTTTCTTCGGGAATACTGTTTTTTAAAACCTCTGTCAAATCACGAATCATACGTTCTGGTCCACATAAAAAGGCTTGGTCAAAAACAACATCTTTGTGATGATTCTTTAAGATGTAATTGATGTTTCCGGCATCACATCTCCCAAATAATTCGCCTTTCGTTTCTTCGCGACTAAACACATAATGTACATTCAATCGTGTTGAGTACATCTTTTTTAAGACCTCTAATCGCTCTTTAAAAATAGTATCCTCGGCAGATTTATTGCCATATATTAAGGTAAAAGTAGAGTCGTCATGCAAGGATGCTTTTAACATCGACATGATCGGAGTAATTCCACTTCCCGCAGCAATTGCCAAATAATTTTTACCAGATTTTGGTTCCAAAATAAAGCGTCCTTCGGGTTTCGAAACTTCTAATTTATCACCAACATGCAACGATTTTGTAGCGTAAATAGAAAAGGTTCCGCCTTCAACAGCCTTCACCGCAACTTTTAAAATTCCGGTATTTGGATCCGAACAAATAGAATATGCTCTACGAACTTCCTTTCCGTTTATTTCTTTTTTTATGGTGATGTATTGTCCTGCTATGAATTGAAATTCTTCTTTCAATTTTTCTGGAACATCAAAAGTAATTGAAACTGCATTTGCTGTTTCTTTGATGATTTCTTTTATGGTGAGTTTGTGGAATTGTGACATAAATTCTAAATTAGAATACAAAAGTAAGGAACTTCTATGTTAGAATAAACATAAAAAACATACCTAAGTATTTTATACATAAGAAAATTATGTATAAGTTTGTAGTATGGGAAATCAGAAATTATTTAAAGGCTCATTGCAAACCATCATTTTAAAATTATTAGAAGAAAAAGACAAAATGTATGGCTATGAAATTACCCAAAAAGTAAAAGAGCTAACCAAAGGCGAATTGAACATTACTGAAGGTGCCTTATATCCTGCGCTTCACAAATTAGAGGCAGACGGATTATTAGATGTTGAGATTTTAAAAATAGGAAACAGGCTTCGAAAGTACTATAAACTAACAGAAAGTGGCACTAAAGAAACAGTAAACAGATTGGCAGAAATGCAAGAATTTTTAAAAACAATGCAGTCATTAGTGAACCCAAAATTGAGCTTGGAATAATGGCAAATTTATCTAAAGACCAAATAGAATATATTGACAACCGCTTAAAGGTTGGCGGATTGAAATATTGGGATTTAAGGTTAGAGTTTATTGACCATGTTGTTAATGATATTGAAAATAAAATAGAGAATGGAGAAGCGTTTAAAAATGCAGTTCATAATTCATTAATTAGTTTAGGTTGTAACGGAAATTTTAAAGAATTAAATAGACAAGGGTGGAAAAACACGAATAGAGATTATAGAAAAAAATATCATAAAGAATTTCTATATTTTTTTAGAAAGACCAATAATTTACTTTTATTTCTCACATGTTTTTCAATTTATTTTTTGCTGTCGGAGAAATTAATATTAAAGAATTTTATCAAAATAAGTTATTTATTTATGATTATTCCTATACTTATTTTTCTTTTTGAAGCTATTAAAGTTGGGATGAAAAAATATGGAAAATCTGTTAATCTGGATTATGGTTTGAGTTATTTTTCATTAGCATTTATAATTTTAAACGGTATTCCACGATTATTTTCAAGTGCTACTGAAAACACGCAAAAAACGATTTGGTTAATTTTAATTCCAATATATTTTGTTGCCACATACTCAGGATATAAGGTGTTTAAAAAAGCAATAAATAAGGTTGAAATTATGCGAAAAGAATTGTCCTTATGAAACTAACTCAAAAACAAATTCAGTTTATTGAAAACTATTTGATAGAACAAGGTGTTAAATATTGGGATGTTCGTATAGAATTAATTGACCATATTGTATCTGAAATTGAATGTAAAAAGGACTTGAGCTTAGATTTTAAAAAAGAAGTAATAAATATTTCAAATAACTTAGGTTATAATTCTTATAGCGTTAGAAAAAGATTAAATGAAAAAACTAAATCTATTAGAAAACACTATAATAAATTAATTATAACAAATGCTAAACGTTTATTTACCTCTTTAAAAAGTGTTATTCTTATAGTTTTTATTTTGTGTATTTACACAAGTCTGTACGTTTATTTTTCTGCTACTTTGTTTGTTAAATTAGGAATAGCTATCTATTTAATTTCGTTCATTTTAGTGTCAATGTCTGTCACACCTCAATTAATAAAAAGAAAAAGGTCTATTTATTTAGACAATGCTTGTAGCATTATAATATCTCCATTTTTGATATTTAATGGTTTTTTTGTTTTAGTAAATAATATTGAAGCAAAAAGTATTGCTCTATTATTTGTACTTCCAATTTATTTATTGTTTACCTATTGCTGCTGGTTGGTATATCGCGAAACATATATTAAAACCCAAAGAATACACAAAGAGCTAAATTCGATATGAAACTAACCGACCAACATATAGATGAACTATTCAAATTCACTCGCCAACATTACGTAGAGCATTATGATTTGCAATCAGAATTGGTAGATCATTTAGCAAACGATATTGAAGCAATTTGGAAAGAACAACCGACTTTAAGTTTTGAGCAAGCTAGGGATATTTCTTTTAAAAAATTCGGAATCTTTGGATTTATGGATGTGGTAGAAAAAAGAACCGTTGCCTTAGAAAAAAAATATTGGAAAATGGTCTGGGCTATATTTAAAGACTTTTTTAAGCTGCCTCAATTCATTTTAACGGTAGCTATTACAGTTGGAGTTTATGAAATACTCTCCGTATTTAAATACGAATATACCATCGCTGTTTTGGGTGTTGCCTGCTTTGTAGTTTTGATAATTAGGTTGGCAATATTGAGTTTCGAAAAAAAGAAACGCTTTAAAAAAACCAATAAAAAATGGTTACTAGAAGAGCATATTTACAAACTTGGAAACGGCGAGTTATTTCTAAATCTCGTATTGCAAATTATGTTGCGCGGTTCTAATTTGTCATCAGAATGGGTAGTGTTATTTTACACGGTATTATTCACTGCACTTATTTTAGTCATTTATATCATCGCATTTGTACTCCCTTCAAAAGTTGAAGAAATATTAGCAAAAGAACATCCAGAATATCTTTTTGTAACAAATCAATAAATTAAGCTACTAACCAATCGAAACTAACTAACAAACCATGATCAAAAAATTTCTTTCACTAGAATGGAAACAGTTTAAACGCTCTTCATATTTCGAAAAAGGATTGGCAATTAAAATCTTATTGGCGCTTGCTGTCCTCTATTTTTCGGCAGTTGCAATTGCTGTGGGAATCGGGTTATTCTTTGGATTAGAAAAATTATTTCCAGAAACAAACCCTATTATTACCGTTAATAATTACATCATATATTGGTTCTTATTCAACCTTGCAATTCGCTATTTTTTACAGCAATTACCAGTAATGAATATCAAACCTTTGATGCTTATTCCTATTAAGAGGAATACAGTTATTCATTTTTTAATGGGCAAAACAATCTTCTCCTTTTTTAATTTTGTCACCTTCTTTATCGTGTTTCCATTTTCGATTATTATGTTGATAAAAGGTTACCCTCCTTTAAACGTAATCGCATGGTTATTCTCAGTTATATTCATCACCTATACCATCAACTTTGTCAATTTTTTAATCAACAAAAGCAACATCTATTTTTATGTGATTGTTAGTTTTTTGGCAATCGCAATTGGTTTAGAATATTATAGTATTTTCAAAATATCAGCACCCATCGGAATCGCTTTTAACGCACTTTACAACCATGCTTATTTGGTGATTATTCCGTTTGGATTGATGCTTCTTTCGTATTATTTAACTTTTAAAGATATCAGAAATGGATTCTATTTAGACAACACCGTTTCTAAAAAAGTGAAAGAAGTAAATGCGACTGATTTGTCTTGGATGGATCGTTTTGGAAGCGTATCTGTCTTCTTAAAAAACGACGTAAAATTGATTTGGAGAAACGTGCGTTCTAAACAAGTGTTGTTTATGTCATTCTTCTTTTTGTTCTACGGATTGTTCTTTTATACCAGTAAAATATACAAGGATATGCCAGCAATATTAGCCTTCGCATCAATGTTTATTACGGGTGGGTTTTTGATGACATTCGGACAATTAGTGCCGTCTTGGGATAGCGAATATTATAAAATGTTGATGAGTCAAAACATTCCGTACAAAAAATATTTAGAGTCTAAATGGTATTTAATGGTTTTCGGAGTCTCGATTTCTTTCATTTTAAGCACTCCATATATTTACTTCGGATGGGATATTTTTGCAATGATTGCCGCAGGTGCTTTGTTTAATATCGGACTCAATTCCTTCATCACATTATTCGGAGGTGCGCTAAACAGAGTGCCTATCGAATTGAATGTAAAAGCAAAAGCATTTAGCAATACCAACGGATTTAACCCAACACAATTGCTGATTYCATTGCCAAAAATATTTTTACCAATGTTACTTTTTTATCTTCCATACAAACTAGGAAGCTTTAATTTAGGCCTGATTGTATTAGCAGGAAGTGGCATATTAGGAATCGTATTTAAAAACTTCTTCTTGAATAAAATTGAAAGCATTTATCAAAAAGGAAAATACAAAACAATTGCAGCTTTTGACGAAAAGAAATAAAATCAAACCGTCAGTTCGAGTAAAATTCTGATAAGAATTTTGTATCGAGAACTCACATTAATTCTCGATACATTTTTTCTCATTTCAATCAAAAAAACACTCGAATAGACGTTCAAAATCTCTCCTGCAGGGTTTTAGAAACCTTGTAGGTATAAAATTTAACTTACAACAAAACTAAAAAAATATAAAATGATAACAGTATCAAATTTATCAAAGAGTTATAAAGGAATACAAGTATTAAACATCGAAAATTTAGAAATTCCGAAAGGGCAAAGTTTTGGATTGGTAGGAAATAACGGTGCCGGAAAAACCACCTTTTTTAGCTTGCTATTAGACTTAATCGAGCCAACTACTGGATCTATAAAAAGCAAAGATATTCTTGTAAATGAAAGCGAAGATTGGAAACCTTTTACTTCTTCATTTATTGATGAGAGTTTTTTAATTGGTTATTTAACTGCCGAAGAATACTTTTATTTTATCGGTGAATTACGCGGACAATCAAAAGCTGATATTGACACATTTGTAAAACAATTCGACGAAATTTTTAACGATGAAATCTTAGGGAAGAAAAAATACTTACGCGATTTATCAAAAGGAAATCAGAAAAAAGCAGGTATTGTTGCAGCGTTGATAGGTAATCCAGAGATTGTAATTTTAGATGAACCCTTTGCTAATTTAGATCCTACAACGCAGATCAGGTTAAAACAAATGCTAAAATCTTTGGTAAAAGACAACGATTTAACGGTACTTATTTCTAGCCACGATTTAGGGCATATCACCGAAGTTTGCGAGCGAATTGTGGTTTTAGAAAAAGGAGATGTAATTAAAGATCTTAAAACATCACCCGAAACTTTGAAGGAATTAGAAGCGCATYTTGCCTTGTAAAAAATAAACAATGGAAATTACCTTTGAAAATCCTCTATTTTTAATTCCCTTTTCTTCAGGGTTAATTTTTGTCCTTGCAGGTTTTATCATGCTAAAATTTCCTCCTAAGAAAATCAATTCTTTCTATGGTTATAGAACTTATAAATCAATGAAAAATCAAGAGAGGTGGGACTTCGCTCAAAAGTACTCATCCCTAGAAATGATTAAACTTGGAGGGCTATTAACTTTAAGCAGTTGTTTGGGTTTCTTTTACCTTCCAAAAGAAAAAACCGCGATGTTTATTGGTCTTGGTTTAATGATTCTAATGGTAATAATCCTTTTGTTTCGAGTTGAAAGAGCAATTCAACAAAAATTTGGAAAACACGATTAAATCCTACTAACTCAGCATCATTTTAGCCTTTTTAACTGCGGATACCAACACATCAATTTCTTCTTTAGTATTATAAAATGAAAAGGATGCGCGAACGGTCCCTGGGATTTTATAAAAATCCATGATGGGTTGCGCGCAATGATGACCCGTTCTAACAGCAACTCCTAATTTATCAACAATAGTCCCAATATCATACGGATGAATCTCATCAATATTAAAAGAAATGACCGCGGTTTTGTTTTTTGAAGTTCCGTAAATTCTCAATCCTTTTATTTCTAATAATTGCTCTGTTCCATATTTAAGCAACTCCATTTCTCGTTTTTCAATTGCTGCAAAACCGATGGAATTTGCATAATCCAGTGCCACTCCAAAAGCAATTCCTCCACAAATATTTGGAGTTCCTGCTTCAAATTTATGCGGTAAATCGGCATAGGTGGTTTTTTCGAAAGTGACTTCTYTTATCATCTCACCACCTCCTTGATATGGCGGAAGTTTATTCAACCATTCTTCTTTTCCATATAAAATTCCGACTCCCGTTGGGCCATAAATTTTATGTGCCGAGGCTACATAAAAATCAGCATTTAATTTTTGAACATCGGGTTTTATATGAGGACATGCTTGCGCACCATCAATTAAAACAGCAGCACCCACAGCATGTGCTTTTTCAATAATTTCTTCTATAGGGTTGATGGTTCCTAAGGCATTTGAAATATGATTTACAAAAACTAATTTGGTTTTGTCAGAAAGCAATTCGTCATAAGCAGTCATAACCAATTCTCCTTCTTCATTCATCGGAATCACCTTTAAAACCGCACCCGTTCTGTCGCACAACATTTGCCAAGGCACAATATTAGAATGATGCTCTAAAGCCGACACAATTATTTCGTCGCCCTTATTTAATAGCGATGTAAATCCCGTTGCAACGATATTGATACTGTGGGTTGTACCCGCAGTAAAAATAATTTCGTAGGACTTTTTTGCATTGAAATGTTTCTGAATTTTTAGTCGTGCTTCTTCATATTTATCCGTCGCTTCTTGACTCAAAGTATGTACTCCTCGGTGAATGTTTGCGTTGTAATTAGAGTAATAATCTACAATAGCGTCAATCACAATTTGAGGCGTTTGCGAGGTCGCTGCATTGTCAAAATACACCAACGGTTTTCCGTTTACAGTTCTCTTTAAAATTGGGAAATCGGCACGAATTTTATTTATATCTAGCATGTTGTTTTTCTTCAAAAAAGTTCTTGCAGCAAAACTACGAAATAAGTGCTATTTTTGTTCTTATTAATTTCTGAAAGATGTTTTTAGAGAATGAATCAAATATGAAAAATCTGTTTAAGATAATCCTGTTTTTATTTCTATCATTGGGGATAATTAGTTGTGGAAATTATAAGTTAAAAACATACGAACTTCCAAATCCTAATGACACTTCATCCAAAGAAATTGAGTATCAGGAAAAGAAAACATTTACCGTTGATGAGTTAGTTTTTACTGATAATGAATTTGATGCTGCACGTTTAAATGCTTTTTCAAAGTTGAATGATTCTACGTATCAGGTTACGATACTTCCTGAAAACGAACCAATAAATAACAGCCCTTATTATGCTTTTAGAATTTGGTCATCAGAAAATAAAGAAATTAATTTACAGCTAAATTATCCTACAACTACTCATAGATATTGGCCAAAAATTAGTGTGGATGGTAAGAACTGGAAACCTATTGATAGTACAAGTTTTTCTTTGTTTAATGGTGACTCCATTGCAAATTTAAAACTGACTATCGACCAAAATAAATTGTGGGTTGCCGCTCAGGAAATTCAGACCTCAACTGATGCAAAAAATTGGTCAAAAGAAATTGCTACACATAAAGACGCTCGATACAATGTTGTTGGTAAGAGCAAAAAAAATCGTGATTTAATTGGATTGGATATTTATAACGGAGAGTCAAAAGACAAAGATTTAATTGTGGTTTTAAGTCGCCAACATCCACCAGAAGTCACAGGATATTTTGCAATGCAAGCCTTTGTTTCTGAGATTTTAAAAGACACAAAACTGTCGAATGATTTTAGAAAAAAATATCGGGTTTTAGTGTATCCAATGGTGAATCCTGACGGAGTTGATTTAGGGCATTGGCGTCACAATACCGGTGGAGTAGACCTTAACAGAGATTGGGCATATTACCGACAAGCCGAAGTAAATACAATTGTAAATAATATCGTTGATGTTGCAAAAAAATCTAAAAATGAAGTAATTCTCGGACTCGATTTTCATTCGACTCAAGAAGATTTGTATTACAGTTTTACAGATGATATTCACTCAGTAATTTATCCATTTAAAGATTATTGGATGGCTGGAATCGATTCCGCAATTGAAGAATATACACCCGATGACCAACCCTTTGCAATTAGCGACCCAATTTCAAAAGCGTGGTTTTACAATCAGTTTAAGGCGGAGTCAATTACCTATGAAATTGGTGATGAAACTCCACGAGATTTTATCAAATTAAAAGCTGAAGTTGCCGCGAGAGAAATGATGAAATTATTAATATTAAAATAACAAGTTTTAAGTAGCGTCAGTTCGAGTATTTTTTCTTTAAAAAATGTATCGAGAACAAAAGAGTTTAACACATAACGCTTCTCGATACATTTTGATTTCGTTAACACGACATCAAAACACTCGAAGTGACGGAAATAAAATAAATAAACAATTTAAATCAACCCAAAAACCATGAAAAAATTTCTCAAAGTCTTTTTCCTACTTTTATTATTAGGCGTTTTTTACGCTATTTATTTAAACTACTCTCGCTTAGATATTATTACTGGATTTTCTTCAAAAAGCACTACATCTGTCCTGTTTTTAGCAGATCGGTCTTTCGAGTCTGTAGAAAAAGAAGATAATAATTTTCCTCCTATTAATTGGGCAGATTTAAAAGTTGATACATCAAAAAAATCGACTTTTGCAACAGTGATGGGAATCAAAAAAAGAACCGCTATTTATAGAGAAGGTTTGGGTGCTGTTTTAATTAATGACGAATATGATGTGAATGCTCCATATTTGGTTCCTAACAGAAAATTTATCAAAACAAACATGCCGTATCCTTATGGAAATCTCCCTCAAAAAGATACCATTTTTTCGAATGTTGATTATATAAATTTGAATACCGCTATTCAAAAATCATTTGATATTGAAGGAAAAGATTCTCTTAAAACACGAGCAGTTTTAGTGATTTATAAAGATCAAATTATAGCTGAATATTATAAAAAAGGTTTTGATAAAGACGATTTACACTTGGGTTGGTCAATGACAAAAAGTGTGACAAGTACGCTGTTTGGGATATTAGAAAAACAGGGGGAAATCGATGTTCAACAACCGGCACCAATTGCTGCTTGGAAAAATGATGAACGTTCTAAAATTACCATTAATAATTTATTACAAATGAATAGTGGGTTGGAATGGATAGAAGATTACAATTCGATTTCCGACGTTACAAAAATGTTGTTTTTAGATGCTGACATGACCAAATCTCAAATTGAAAAACCTCTTGTTGGAGAGCCAAATGAAGCTTGGAATTACTCATCAGGAACCAGTAATTTATTATCCGGTATTTTAAGAAATCAATTTGATACACATCAAGAATATTTAGATTTTTGGTATCGCGATTTAATTGATAGAATTGGTATGAATTCTATGGTTGTAGAAACAGATATGGCTGGTAATTATGTTGGTTCTTCGTATGGTTGGGCAACTGCTCGCGATTGGGCTAAGTTTGGTTTATTATACTTACATAATGGTAATTGGAATGGAGAGCAACTATTTGACCCRGAATGGTCTAAATATGTAGCTACTCCAACCAACAATTCTAAAGGTGAGTATGGAGGTCATTTTTGGCTGAATTCTGGAGGAGTAATGCCTGATGTTTCTAAAGATCTTTATTCTGCAAATGGATATCAAGGGCAGCGCGTTTTTATTATACCATCTAAAGATTTGGTTGTTGTTCGATTAGGATTGGCTTCTATCGATTTTAATGAATTTTTAAAAGAGGTTATTGAGAGTGTCGAGTAAAAAAGTTGATGAGTATTTTTAATTAAAACAATCCTTTAGGTTTGTTTACATAACCCTCATCAACTTTTAAGTCTTTCTTTTTGGTTCCTGCCACAGCTAATTGATCGCAGCGTTCATTTTGTGGATGGTTGTTATGTCCTTTAATCCAAACAATTTTAACTGTGTGTTTTTTATATTGCACTAAAAACCGTTTCCATAAATCTGGATTTTTTACGTCTTTAAAGCGTTTTTTAACCCAACCCAACAACCATTTTTTTTCGACGGCGTTTACCACATACATAGAATCTGTAAAAACGGTAATTGCAATATCTTCTTTGGTTATTTTTTCTAAGGCAACAATCACCGCCAACAATTCCATTCGGTTATTCGTGGTTAACTTGTAGCCGTCATAGAATTCTTTTTTGTAGGGTTTTCCAACCCATTCCATCACAATGCCATACCCTCCTTTTCCAGGATTTCCACTACACGCACCATCGGTGTAAATATGAATTTGCTCTTTACTCATTTTCTAACAAAATTTTTTCGATGATTTTTGGAAAATGTTCAAATTCTAACTCATGAATTTTCGCCACAACATCATCAGGAGTATCTGTTTTTAAAACAGGAGTCGTTGCCTGAAAAATAATAGCCCCTTCATCATAGTTTTTATTTACAAAGTGAATTGTAATTCCAGTTTCCGACTCTTTATTTTCTACAACCGCATTGTGAACATTCATTCCATACATTCCTTTTCCTCCATATTTTGGTAACAATGCTGGGTGAATATTGATAATTTTATTTGGATATGCAGCAATTAAATAATCTGGTACTTTCCATAAAAATCCAGCCAATACAATCAAATCGATGTTCTTTAATAAAGGATGTTTTAAAAATGCTTCTTCTAAAAAATCAGCCCTATTAAAAACAGCAGATTCTATTTCTAGCCTTTTTGCACGCTCTAAAACTTTTGCCTTTTTGTTGTTGGTTATAAATCCTGAAATTTCAATTGCATCATTTTCAGAAAAATAATGGTGAATGTTTTCAGCATTAGAACCAGACCCAGAAGCAAAAATTACAATACGTTTCATTCGATAGATAGTGTTATTATGAGTCAACAAAAAAAAGCATAATTATTAACAAATACGATGAATAGCGTAAAAATTGAAGTATTTTTTTTAACTTAGGCATCACATTTTTAATGTGAAATTATATTTAACTAAATAAGTTGTTTATTTTTGCAGCGAATTTAAAATTTAAAATTAGAAAATTATGTCAGACATTGCATCAAGAGTAAAAGCTATCATCGTTGATAAATTAGGCGTTGACGAAAATGAGGTAACTACAGAAGCAAGCTTCACAAATGATTTAGGGGCTGATTCACTTGACACTGTTGAGTTAATCATGGAATTTGAAAAAGAATTTGATATCCAAATTCCAGATGATCAAGCAGAAAACATTGGTACTGTTGGTCAAGCAGTAAGCTACATTGAAGAAGCAAAAAAGTAATCTAAAAATATATCAACTACGAGCTCAATACAAAGTTTGAGCTCGTAGTTGTTTTTAGTAAAACACAGCAATTCACATGGAATTAAAACGCGTTGTAGTAACAGGATTAGGTGCTTTAACACCTATCGGTAACAATATTGAAGAATATTGGGACGGACTAATTAATGGTGTTAGTGGTGCAAATCCTATCACGCATTTCGACGCTTCGAAATTCAAAACGAAATTTGCTTGTGAATTAAAAAACTTTGAGGTCACCGATTTTATCAATCGTAAAGATGCTCGTAAAATGGACAAGTTTACTCAGTATGCCATGGTAGCTGCTGAAGAGGCTGTTAACGATGCGGGTTTTGATCTTGAAAAAATAAATAAAGACCGTGTTGGTGTTATTTGGGGTGCAGGAATTGGTGGTTTAGAAACGTTTCAAAATGAAGTGTTGAATTTTGCTGCTGGTGATGGTTCTCCGAGATTCAACCCATTCTTTATTCCTAAAATGATTGCTGATATTGCCCCAGGTTATATCTCTATCAAATACGGATTTAGAGGTGCAAACTTTACTACGGTATCGGCTTGTGCTTCATCGGCAAATGCAATTATTGACGCGTATAATTACATCAGATTAGGGCAAGCAGATATGTTTGTTACTGGTGGTTCAGAAGCTGCAGTTACCATAGCTGGTATGGGAGGGTTTAATGCGATGCATGCCTTATCAACCAGAAATGATGACTATAAAACAGCGTCGAGACCCTTTGATAAAAATCGTGATGGCTTTGTTTTAGGAGAAGGTGCAGGAGCATTAATCTTAGAAGAATACGAACACGCAATTGCGCGTGGTGCAAAAATTTATGCCGAAGTTGGCGGTGGTGGTTTATCTGCAGACGCACATCATATTACAGCTCCACATCCTGATGGATTGGGTGCTAAAAACGTGATGTTGAATTGCTTGAGAGACGCTGGCTTAAAACCAACAGATGTTGATGCCATTAATGTTCACGGAACTTCAACTCCGCTTGGAGATATTGCCGAAACAAAAGCAATTATTGATGTTTTTGGCGAGCATGCTTATACATTAAATATCAACTCTACAAAATCGATGACAGGTCACTTATTAGGTGCCGCAGGTGCTATTGAAGCCATTTCATCTATCTTATCGATTAAACACGGAATTATTCCGCCAACAATTAATCATAGCACCGAAGATGATGCTATTGATAACAAACTAAATCTTACACTAAACAAGCCTCAAAAGCGCGATGTAAAAATTGCGATGAGTAACACATTTGGATTTGGAGGACACAATGCTTGTGTTCTTTTCAAAAAATTTGATTAATCTTTTAACATGAATTTTATTCGTAAAATAATAAAGCCTCTTTCTAAAAAGGATGAGCAATTTTACGGTGAAATAAAATTACTTTTAGGGTTTAACCCACACAACCTAAATTTATATCACAAAGCTTTTGTACATCGTTCTATTAAAGAGTTAGATCGCTCTGGAAACCCAAGAAATTATGAACGATTAGAGTTTTTAGGTGATGCTATGTTAGGTGCTGTAATTGCTTCTTATTTATTTAAAAAAGTACCATCGGGCAACGAAGGATACTTAACTCAAATGCGCTCAAAAATTGTGAGTCGAGAACACCTAAACGAGTTGGGTAGAGATTTAAATTTAATCCGATTTGTCAAAAGTAATGTATCTAGATCAAAATTTGGAGAAAATATAAACGGTAATATTTTTGAGGCGCTCGTAGGGGCTATCTATTTAGATAGAGGCTACAAATACTGCAAAAAATTTGTTTCAAAAGCTGTTATTAAACCCTACGTTGATATTGCAAAACTAGAAGGAAAAGTTACGAGCTACAAGAGTTTGTTTATTGAATGGTGTCAGAAAGAAAAGAAATCTTTTGTTTTTGAAGTCTATGACGATACTGGTGGTGACAGCGTTAGGCATTTTAGTGTGAAATTATTTTTAGAAGATAAAATAATTGCCAAGGGGCGCGCTACATCAAAGAAAAAAGCAGAAGAAGTTGCCGCTAAACGCGCCTATTTTGCAAACCAAAATGAAATCTCTAAAAAGTAAGTGATATACAATTATCACCCCTTGTTTTTACACATTTGACACCTAAATATAGCAAAACTATCTGTAAATTTGCATCTTGTTTTGAATTGAAGTTATGCGGATAGAATTAGAAGAATTGGTTGATTACACTTTAATAGGAATTCACACTTCCGAAGAAGATTATCGTTTAGCCTATCTTCTAAATAAAAACTTAAATACTTCTTTTTCAAAATTTAAGCAACATTTAGATTTCAAAAACAATACTGCTACTTATTCCATTTATGAATTTTTAGATGAGAGTAAACAACAAGAAATCTATTTAATATCAAATAAGTTTATCGGGAATCATACACAAATTCCGAAAGCAACTTTATTTTCTGATAGTATTTCTTATAGCACTACGAGTTATTTAATTAAAGAGAAAAAAAAGGTTGATTTCTTTTTAAAAATAGTAGGAGACACCTCTGCTTTTGAAATTAAAAATATAGTAAACAAACTGAATAATATTCATCAAATAATAACATCCTATAGTATCAATCCATCAGAATTGAAATCAAAGGATTTTTTAATATTTTAATTATGCCATTGTACAAAAAAACAAAAATAGTTGCCACCCTAGGTCCAGCTTGTAGTGATAAAGAAACTTTAAAAAAAATGATTTTTTCTGGAGCAAATGTCTTCAGAATAAATTTTTCACATGCCGATTATAGCGATGTGATTGAAAAAGTAAAAACCATTCGTGAATTGAATGAAGAAACGGGTAGAAATATTGCTATTTTGGCAGATTTACAAGGGCCTAAATTACGTGTTGGTGTGATGAAAGATGCGCATCTAAACAACGGTGACATCTTTACTTTTACTACAGAAAAATGTGTTGGAGACAGCAAAAAAGCATTTATGACTTACAAAACTTTTCCTCAAGATGTAAAAGTTGGAGAAAATATTTTGGTTGATGATGGTAAATTAATGTTCGAGGTTATTGAGTCTGACAACAAAACAGAAGTTACAACCAAAGTGATTCGCGGTGGTGAATTAAAATCTAAAAAAGGAGTAAACTTACCAAACACAAATATTTCGCAACCAGCATTGACAGAGAAAGATATTGAAGATGCAATTTTTGCAATGTCTTTAGAGGTAGATTGGTTTGCATTGTCATTTGTAAGAACTGGTGCAGATTTACAAATGTTGCACGATTTAATAAAAAAACATTCTGCTCATAGAATTCCTGTAATCGCTAAAATTGAAAAGCCAGAAGCTGTAAAAAACATCGATGAGCTTATTCCTTATTGCGATGGGTTGATGGTTGCACGTGGAGATTTAGGAGTTGAAATTCCGATGAACGAAGTGCCAATTGTACAGAAACAATTAGTGCTTAGAGCAAAACAAGCAAGAATTCCGGTAATCATTGCAACACAAATGATGGAATCGATGATCGAAAATTTGGTGCCAACAAGAGCCGAAGTTAACGATGTTGCCAACTCTATTATGGATGGTGCCGATGCTGTAATGTTATCGGGAGAAACATCTGTTGGTATTGATCCTGCAAATGTAATTCAGCACATGTCAGAAATTATTGTGAGCGTAGAGGACTCTCCATCTATTAAAGTTCCGCACATTGCACCAAGTATTAAAACAGATCGATATATCTCAAAAGCTATTTGTYATCAMGCMGCTTTAWTGGCWAMYRMWATWRATGCMRAAGYAATWWCTACYTTAACMRMWWSTGGRTATACCGCATTTCAAATTTCTGCTTGGAGACCCAAACATGCGCATATTGTAGCGTTTACATCAAACAAAAGAATCTTAAATATGTTGAGTCTTCTTTGGGGTGTTAAAGGATTTTATTATAATAATTTAGTTGATACTGATACGACAATTAAAGAAATTAATAGAATTGCCTGCGAAAAAGGGTTCTTAGAAAAAGGTGATTATGTAATTAATTTGACCTCGATGCCAGTAAAAGAAAAAGGAAAAGTAAACACGCTACGTGTAACACAAATGCCTTAGATTTTACTTAAATCATTATAAAATTTAACCACCTTTATTGTTATAATTTAGGTGGTTTTTTTATTGGATAAAACTGATTTTTAAGGATTAAGCTAGAAAATAAAAATAAATTACTATATTTAGAGTTCCTATAAAATCTACTATCATGGCAATTAAGAACTTTAGAGCAGCGAGAAAACAATCAGAAAAAGATACTACAAAACCTATTTTAGTTTCTGATTACATGACCAAAAAATTAATCACTTTTAAACCAGAACAATCCGTTTTAGATGTAATGGATGTCTTAATTAAAAAGAGGGTTTCTGGTGGACCCGTTGTAAGTGATAAAGGAGAATTGTTGGGGATTATTTCTGAAGGAGATTGTATGAAACAAATTTCTGAAAGTCGCTATTTTAATATGCCAATGAATGAGACTACTGTTGAAAAACACATGGTAAAAGATGTTGAAACCATTGATGGTAACATGAATATTTTTGATGCTGCTAATAAGTTTTTAAAATCAAAAAGGAGACGTTTCCCAATTGTAGAAAACGGCAAATTAGTTGGTCAAATTAGCCAAAAAGATATTTTGAAAGCTGCACTTGATATGAGTGGCAGAAGTTGGAAAATCAACTTTAGAAGAGCGAGTCTTTTTTAAAAAACTACTCTCTTCTTATCAATAAATAATAGTCGTTTTCTAAAGCCAAATACCCTTGGTCATACACATAATAATAGGTGTTTCCAGTTTTTGTTGTATAAATTGAAGTGAATACATTGAAGTCAAAATTAGCGCTCAGTAATTTTACTCGTGTCACTTTAGTTTTTCCTGTTTTATTTAGTTCACACAAGGATTTGTAATTTCTTCGCAAGCGATTATTCACATTCCTGATCATGTTTTTACTCTCTTTATCAACCTTGTTGTTAAAGGTGTTCCGACAATAATCTGAACAGAATTTTTTATCTATCCTACCTTTAAAAGAATCTCCACACTCTAAACATTTCTGACCTTCCATACAAAATTATTTAAAACCTAAATATACAAATTATTTGAATGTAATCGGTTGAACAATATTACGAGGTTTGTCAAAAAATCAAATTATATACTTTCGAACAACGATGAATTATTAACATCTAACTTCATATATTTCCTTGGGTTTTTAAAACTCATTTTAGGTTTTAGCACACAAACTACGGTTACTTTTCCTTTTATATAAAGTGTCTTATTTTTTGATGTACTCGTCCATCTAAATTTTTCAATCGGGATTTTTAATTTATATAACTCCTTTGTAAAATTTTCATTTTCGCTTATAAAATCTAATAAATCATTGGTAATTTTAAACTTAGGAATATCCTTTGAATCCATAAATTCCAGATTCCAAATCACAGGAATATTGAACTTATAAGAAAATGGTTTGCCTATCTGTTCTTCCGTTTTTGTGTATAATGCGTCTAGCCAATCAATATTGGTTTTAGGATATTCTTTTTTAAATTCTTTTGACAAATCTATCTTACTCGGAGAATTTGCAGTTGGATAATAACCATAATAAATCTCTGCTAAATAATGTGTAGCAGCATTTGAGCCAAAAACACTAAAGAGTTTTGATGCGTACAATTTTGGCGAATCTGAGCTTGTAAAAACCATTTTTAATGTTTGCATCAGCTCTTTATTGTCTCCCAAACCACAAGCATGAAAAATAATTTTTGCATCCTTAAAAAATTCCGCTTTTAAGGTGGATATCTCTTTTTTTGATATTGATTCTTTTAAAGAATTTGTAGTAATTCTTTTTCCCGAAATTGTGTTTTTTAATGACATCCCTCGCCAAGAATTACTATGACTTACAATATGTATTTCTCCAAATGTCTTTTTATCATAGTTATTATTTAGCCAATTAATAATTCCGTTTAGTGATGTAATATTTTCTACAATCACTGCACTTTCATTTTTAAAATATTTCTTTGCATTCATAAAATAACTATTGCTTCCTTGGTCAGTGCCTGTAATAAAAACAATTGGTTTTTTAATTGTAGAAGCCGCTGAAACTATAATGGTGATTGGTTTAATTTTACCCGAAAATGTATTTGATGTTTGCTTTAAAAACATTGCTGTAATCGCCTTATTTTCTTTCCATTTACCATCATACATTTCTTCAATCATGACGATAGTGCCATTTTGATTAAAGTGAATTCTCAAGGTTTCTTTATGCTTTAAAAAGGAAGAAACCGCATCAGAATAATTAGCCTTAAACCAAATATTAAACTTTCGTTTTACACTTTTAGACAACTCTTTTTCTACAAAAATTTCTAACACATACTGCGCTTTTACAACAAATGTTTCTTTAATTTTTGCCGATGCTCCTACGGCAACATTCTCTATGTTATAAGGCAATGGCAAAGGTTGTTTTACCGTTTTCGATTTTCCTTTTTTATTCACAACTTCCTCATCAACTGCAACGAAAGAAGTATATTTTGTCAACAAATTATATTTTAAACTCAATTCAATTACTTGCTGTTTGGTGTTTTTAGAATTGATCATAAAATCATCTAACTCTTCAATTTTATTTCTTGCCCATAAATATTTTAACGCGTTGTTTGTTTTGGATAAGTTACCGTTTGAAACATCATATTCTTTTCTAAAATTTCCCGAACCTTGTTTGCCCGAAATAATTATTTTCCCTGATGGGTTTCCTCTCCACTTACCATATATCATTAATGGTCTCGCAGCTAAAATATCAGAAATACTCGTTGGAGCTAGGTCGTAAACATCAAAGCCTTTCGTTTTAAAATTAATTTGAGTCAATACAGGAGACTGAATATATTTCTTGAATTTTTTAGCAACTTCATAAGCTTCTGTTTCGTCAGTAGCAATAAACAATTCACTATTTGACACCTTCGCCATCCCCTCAATTAAATATCTATTAACGCTAGACCCGATACCAAAAGTAAATACATTTGCTTTATCTAAATTTGATTTTATCAATTGAAAAGCGTCCTTTTCTACATTCACATACCCATCGGTAATTACAACCAAAGAGCGCGAATTGTTTGCAGCAGTTCTCGGAATACTATACGCTTGCTGCAAAGCATTTAGCAGGTAAGTTGAGCCTCCACCGAAATTTCTCGATAAAAATTTTATCGCTTCTTTTATATTCTCTGTATTTGCTATTACTGATTTTTCTCTAAAAACTTCTGAACCTCCAGCAAAAAGTAAAATATTAAACGAGTCTGCTTCTCGTAAACCTCCAATTAAATTTTGTAACAATTTTTTCGAAACCTCCAAAGGATATCCTGTCATAGAACCAGAAACATCTAAAATAAATATGTATTCTCTTGGCGGAATTTGACTCTCAATTATTCTTGATGGGGGCTCCATCATAAAAGCAAAATAATTTTCTTTTTCTCCTTCATAAAGCAATAATCCAGATTGAATTTCATTTCCTCTTAGGCTATATTTTAAAATAAAATCTCTGTTAGATGGATTCTTGTTTTCTTTGGACAAAAAGATTTCAGCAGTATCAGCACTCGGATAATTAATATCAATTTTGTGCGTATTTGAAGTGACTTTTTGCAACATCATTCCTGCATTTAAACATACATTTAAATTAAATTTAAACGTATCAGCTACTCCTTTTTTAGTATAAGGCGAGTTAAAAACCTTTTCTGATTTTGTTGTTTCTCCAACAAACCGAGGTCCCACTACTGTCGGAAAAACATATTGATATTCACCATCTACAGGAGTCAACATTTCGGTAAAATAAATTTCAATTTTTATCTCATCATTAGGCATCACATTGCCAACACTCATCTGAAAAACATTCGGTCTTTCTTGATCTAATTTTGCAGTTCGCTTACCTTCTTTAATCGCTTTATCATACACTTTCTGCGCTTGTTTTTTTTCAAATATCTTAGCGTGTATTGTTCTGTTTCCAATACTCATATCCATTTTATGAATCGCTCCTTGAGTAGATAATGGGAAAACATATTTAGCTTCTATGGGCGAGTCTCCTTCATTTTTATAAACTTGCAAAATTTTTACATGAGCAATTGTTCCTGTAATTTGCACATCTACGGAGGTTTCTTTTAAAGGGATTTGAGCGTTTTTTGTAAGAACTTTTAAATACGGACTTTCTGTTTGTTGGGCATAAAATGAAATAGAAAAAAGAAGAGCGAAAAGAATATGAAAATTTTTCATGATTGTGATTTTAACGATTAATAATAATTTACATCGTAAAAATACTTTCGCTTTAACCTTTAAATAATGCTATTTTAGAATTCGGTAGTAACTAATTAGAATTCGTTTTAGAAATGAAAACTAGCAACTTTTACTTATTTTTGTCAGTAACAAATACAACTTCTTTGAATCTAAAAAATCACAGTACAATTGCCCTTGGCTACTTTTTAATCATTGCTCTTTTAGGGGTGATTTTGAGATTGTTTCTTATAGTTGATATTCCAATCAACTATAAATTTATAAAACACACACACTCACATATTGCCTTACTAGGTTGGACTTACACCGCTCTAACAACACTTATTTATTACATTTATTTGAGGGAAAAGCCTATTGAAAAAAAATATAAAAAGTTGTTTTTAGCAACTCAATTTACCTTAATTGGGATGTTGATTTCGTTTCCAATAACGGGGTACGCTTTGTTTTCAATTATATTTTCTACCTTATTTTTAATCGTATCCTATTGGTTCTTTTGGTTTGTAAATAAACATGTATCAGTAACTCAAAAAGAAACCAACTCATACAAACTAATTAAAGTAGGGTTGTGGTTTATGGTGCTTTCTAGTATTGGCCCATGGGCGCTAGGCATCATCATGAACACCCTTGGTGGCGCTTCTATTTGGTATAGAATTTCCATCTATTTTTACCTACATTTTCAATACAACGGTTGGTTTATAATTTCCCTTTTCGGAATCTTTTTTTACATTTTAGAGCAACATAATATCACAGTTTCAAAAAGAAAATTTAAGGGTTTTTATTGGTTGATGCTTACAAGTATTCTCCTAACTTTTTCACTTTCTGTTTTATGGACAAAACCTCACTCAATATTTTATATCCTTGGAACAATCGGAAGTGTTTTACAAATCATCTCCTTTTGGGTTTTTATAAAAATCTTAAAGTCAATAGAGTTCAATTCTTTTATTWCAAAAGGAATATTGAACAG
Organism: Flavobacteriaceae bacterium; assembly: GCA_002401215.1. Classification (GTDB taxonomy): domain Bacteria; phylum Bacteroidota; class Bacteroidia; order Flavobacteriales; family Flavobacteriaceae; genus Urechidicola. The sequence goes on from NVSL01000004.1 coordinate 22,753, forward strand.
TCTAAAATTTGTTGGAATTCTATTTCTTGTAAAAATGAGCCTGCAGCTTATTGGTTCTTTTCAAATTATTGCTGATGATGTTGCTACTAATATCGATTTTGTAATTGGCTATTTACATTGGACTTTTTTAGGTGTAGTAAGCATCGCTTTGTTTGCTTTTCTTGATTATTTTAAACTCATCAGTATTCCAAAAAAATCAATAAAACTCTATATAATCGGATTCTTATTAACCGAAATTCTTATTTTTTACCGTGGATTTATCTATTGGATTGGCGAGTCCGTTTCAGAAAATTTCGAGTTATATCTAACTCTTGCAAGTTTCGTTCTTCTCGTTTCTGTTTTCTTAATCTTTTGGTTGCAATTTAAAAAAGGAAAGGCGTAATTATTGGTTTTAAACCTTTAAAAACCCCCCTTTATTTTCGGTCCTTTCTAAAGATTGGTTGATAATTAAATGTGCCACATTAATCATATTTCGCAATTCACAAAGAGTCGTATCTATTTTAGAATCTATATACAATTTTTCAATTTCATTATAGATTAAACCTAAGTGTAAAACTGCTTTTGTAAGACGATTGTCACCTCTAACTATCCCTACATAATTTTGCATCAAGGCTTGTAATTGCATTAAATTATGCTGAATTAAAACATGTTCTTTTGGAATACTTGTCCCTTTATCATTCCACTCAGGGATTTCCAATTCAAGTTGTTTAGGTAGGTTTTCGCACTGAGATTTAAATATATTATGAGCGTAAACCAACGCCTCTAACAATGAATTTGAAGCCAGTCTATTTGCTCCATGTAACCCAGTTCTTGTACATTCTCCGCATGCAAATAAATTATGAATACTTGTTTTTCCTTCTTTATCCACCACAATTCCTCCACATAAGTAATGGGATGCTGGTACCACAGGAATCCAATCTTTAGAAACATCAATATGCAAACTCAAACACTTCTCATATATGTTTGGAAAATGTTTTTTAAACGCATCTATATCCAAATGTGTACAATCTAAAAATACATGTGTATCTCCAGATTTTTTCAACTCATTGTCAATGCTTTGCGAAACAATATCTCTCGATGCCAACTCTGCTCTTTCATCTACATTGAGCATAAATCGAATTCCTTTTTTATTTCGTAAATATGCTCCAAAACCTCTAACTGCTTCAGAAATTAAAAATGATGGTCCCTCTTCAGCTCTATACATTGCGGTAGGATGAAACTGAACAAACTCCATATCTTTAATCGTTGCCTTCGCTCTGTATGCCATCGCAATTCCATCTCCTGTAGCAATAATAGGGTTTGTTGTATGCCCATAAACATGCCCAATTCCACCAGAAGCCAACACGGTACTATCTGCTTTAATGGTGATTATTTTTCCTGTTTTTTGTTCAAAAACATAGGCCCCAAAACATTGAAGTGAATCAGATTTTAATTCTTTTAAATGATGATTAGTAATTAAATCTATTGCAAAATGATGGTGAAGCATCGTAATATTTGACAGCTGATGTATGCGCTCTAACAAGGCTCTTTCAACTTCAAAACCAGTAATATCTTTATGATGTACAACTCGATATTCAGAGTGCCCTCCTTCTTTTCCTAAATCGAGATTACCTTTAGAATCGCTATCAAAATTTGCACCCCAAAGCATTAATTCTTTTAATCTTTTTGGGCCTTCAACAACAACCATCTCAACTACAGATTCATCACACAAACCGTCACCAGCAATCAAAGTATCTTTAATATGTTTGTTAAAAGAATCTTTTTTATCGTCTAAAACTACCGCTACACCACCCTGAGCATATTTAGTATTCGTCTCACTTTCATCGCCTTTGGTAACGATGATAATATTTTTATTTGGAAATTTTTCAGCTATTTTCACGGCATAGGTAAGACCCGCAACTCCTGAACCAATGACTAAAAAATTTGTTGAAATCATTTTATTTAGATAAGTCTAACATTCGCTGGATTGGTATCAAAGCCTTTTCTCTAATAGCATCAGAAACTTCAATTTTAGGGCTTTCATTTAGCATACAATCATGTAATTTTTGTAGCGTATTAATTTTCATATAACCACACTCGCTGCAAGCACAAGAATTGTCTTCTTTTGCCGGAGCAGGAATCAATACTGTATTGGGAACCTCTTTCTTCATTTCATGCAAGATACCCGCTTCGGTTGCAACAATAAATTTTCTATCAGCATGTTCTTTTACATAATTTATCATTCCCGCAGTAGAACCTACATACGATGCCGTTTTTAAAATATGTTCTTCGGATTCTGGATGTGCAATAATCACCGCCTCCGGATGCTGTTTGTGTAATTCTAATAATTTGTCGATACAAAACGCTTCATGAACGATACAGCTACCATCCCATAAAAGCATATCTCTACCTGTTTCTTGCATCACATATTTTCCTAAATTTTTATCTGGAGCAAAAATAATAGGTTGGTCTTTTGGAATAGAATTTACAATTTTTAAGGCATTAGAAGATGTACAAACAATATCTGTCATCGCTTTTATTTCTGCGCTACAATTAACATAAGTTACCACAATGTGATCAGGATGTGCTGCTACAAACTTTCCGAAAGATTCTGGTGGGCAAGAATCTGCTAAGGAACATCCTGCATCTAAATCTGGCAATACAACAATTTTATTTGGACTTAAAATTTTGGCTGTTTCTGCCATAAAATGAACTCCCGCAAATACAATCATATCGGCATCTGTCTCAGCAGCTTTTTGCGACAATCCTAAGCTATCACCAACATAATCAGCAATTTCTTGTATTTCTGGACGTTGGTAATAATGAGCTAAAATCACAGCATTTTTCTCTTTTTTTAAACGTAGGATTTCTTCTCTTAAACTCATATTTTTTAAAATAAATTTCGCTGTAAATTTACTTATTATAATTAAGAATAGCGAACAGACATCCTAWMWCATANKKWMAAACTMMWAMTYTAAAWRKTRYWTYTAMWASKYGMWWTTAANKTGTGTTTTCWTTGTAAAYYTCGTCAGTTCGATCCGATAGCTATCGGATGAAATTTTGATAAAAATTTTGCCTGTGCTGAACTAGTTTCAGTATATCGAGAACTCGTTTTTAAACAAAACCCCATTCTCTATACCTTTTTCGTTCCTAAAAACACTCGAATTGACGAATATTCTCTAGTATAGGATTTATAAAAAAGTGTGTGTTTGCCCTGAACAAACCTTTAGAACCATTAAAGATATTAATATCTTTTACTATCTTTGTGAAAAAGTAAACTATGCTATCAAACGCTTGTAAATACGCTATTCGTTCTATTTTATACCTAGCGATCAACTCTTCTGAAGATAATAAAATTGGAGTTAAAATAATTGCTGAAGAACTAGAAACACCGCAACCATTCTTAGCAAAACTACTACAACAGCTTACACGAGATAAATTAGTTTCATCTACAAAAGGACCAAACGGAGGCTTTTATTTAAATGAAAAAAACTTAAATAATGCTGTTTGGGATGTTATCATTAGTATTGATGGAACCGATAAATTCGACAATTGTTTTTTAGGATTGGCTAAGTGTGATGACCGAAATCCGTGTCCGGTACATTTTATTGTTTCGCCATTTAAAGAAAAAATATTGGGTAGTTTTAGAGACAAGACGATCGAAGAATATGTTGTGGAAATACAAAATACAAATCGCGTAATTTCTTTAAAAGATTTAGATCTTTTTGAGGATGAGGGTTCTTAATATCTATTAAAATTATTCCTTTTCAATGAACTGTTCTCGATACATTTTTTAATCGTACCTCATAAAAAATACTCGAACTGACATTAGTATATTACTCCTCTTTTTAGAAAATCATAAAAGAAATAATATCAAAAAAAGGGAGAAAACTAAATGTTCTCTCCCTTTTAATTTTGTAATAATTTTTAAACAGGAATAGCTCTCAATTTTTCCAATTCAAAATTTAAGATATGTAAAACTTCTTTGCTGTCTTCTAGCTCTTCTAAAACTTTCGTTTTAATGTTACTAGACATTTCTTTCATGTCTTTAAATAAATCAACATAGTAAGAAATGCCATCTTTTAAATTACTTGTAAAAGTTGAAAAATACTTTTCTTGCTTTCTGTTTAAAACACCTGTAGTTTCGTCAATTCTGTTTTTTAGATACTCTAAATATATCTCCAATTCTTTGATAAACATGTTTGGTCTATCAGGTCTAAACATCATATTTGCTCTCCCATAAATATGATTTGTAATGTCTTTTAAACTCATCACCTCAGAGTAATATGCCATATTTGGACCAGGGCAAACTGAAACTCCCGTGCCCTCAACCTTGGTGTCTAAATCATACGCCAACAAAGCCGACGTTCCTAAACCAACACAAGTACAGGTCTTTTCGATGATCTTATGGTATAGATTTTTATGCTCATCTGCAGATAGGTTCTGCTCTTTTAATTCTTCTATTTTCTGAGTTTGATATTTTCTTGAAGCTGTACAAATTCCTTTTTCGCTAAACTCTTTGTTCAACGCCACAAACTTTTTAGGACACGCAGATCCGGGTTTACCATTGTTAATGGCGATTTCCTTTTCAATATCTTTTGTGTTTTTTCTAAGATTATTAAATGGAACTCCCAACGGAGAAATATCACTCAAATACAAATCTTCTTCTTTGGCTTTTGCTAATTGATCTAATGTTTTCTTGTCAACTGTAGTTGCTTCTGGAACCAATAAAAATGGAGAACCCCAACCAACTGAATCTACTTTGTAATGGTCTAATAAAAACTCGTGTTCTTCTTCTGTACCAACACCACCTTGTGCTGTAATCTCTAAATTCAAAGGGTTTTCTGGTACAACTTTGCCCATCGTTTCCAAAACCTGACTCAACAATTCTTGGACAGATTCTTTAAAATCATTTCTATTTTGTTTGAACTCTTCTAAAACGGGTCCTAATAAAAATCCGTCAGTTGCAAAGGCGTGACCTCCACAATTTAATCCAGATTCTATTCTGTATTCCGAAACCCACAAGCCTTTTTTAGCCAAGAATTTTCCTTGGATTAAAGCCGAACGATAATCAGAAACTTTTAAAATAATTTTCTTTTTGATATTCCCGTTTGCATCTGGAAAGAAATCATCGAAATGAGCGATGTACGAATACAACCTCGGGTTCATACCTGCTGATAAAACTACTGAAGACTCTAAATCACTATTTGCAAATCCACGCAATGCTGCATGCGCATCGTTGAATTCGGTTGGTAATTTTTCGCTTTTTACGTAGTTGTCTTTATCAACTTTGGTCATAATATTGACATCAATACTTCCCATTGAAAGATTTTTTGATGCCCATTTTTTGATTTCAGTAAAGCTAATTCCTTTCTCAGTTAGTTTATGATATTCCTCTTTAATCGTAGAGGTATCAGGCAACATACTGATATAATTTTTTAACTCACTGCTTTTTTCAAGGGTAGAATTCTTTAATGCTTCAAATTTTTGAGTTGCCAAAGCATTCATCATATTTAAATATGACGTGATGCGTTTCGCTCTAAAGTCATCCACCTTATTGGTGATTTCTTTATAAGGAATCTCAAATTTTTCAGAATACATTTTTCTTAATCGCTCTAATAGAATATCATCTACCAAAGAAATCACAGAATCCATTCCGTATTGCGCCACCTTTAAAGGGGTGTCAATCGTAAATCCAATTCCCATTACTGGGATATGAAATGAATGTGTTTTTTTCATGTTTTTATATATTTTGATTTATTAGATGTCTTTTTAAAAGCGCAAAGTTACAATCACTTGGTTTTTTAAAAGGTGACATTTATCATATAACTCTTTCTTACGTATTCACAACCCGTTGTTTTATAGGTTTTTATGTTTTAAAATGTGATTTATTACCCTATGGTAATTTTATTATTTGATGAATTATTTAAAATATACCTCCTCTTTTTATCTAATTAAAAGCCAAAAAAAGGAGCCTCAAATTGAGACTCCTTAGAAAATATGAATTTTAAAATCTGTTATTCAATTACAATTTTTTGAGATATATTTCCATTATCCGTTTCAATTTGTACAATATAAACACCTGTGCTCAACTCATCAATCGGTAAATTAATTTCTGATTGTAGGTTTTTATGATTCCAAATACGCATCGTTTGTCCTAAAGAATTGTAGAGTATTGTTTTATTAATTTTTGATGCCCCAGAATTCTTAATCACAATTTCTGATCTTGGGTTATTCATGTACACCGAAATCGTGTTTTTTGGTAACAAGGCATCATCAACAGCTAAAACCTGAGATTCTTTAAACACTAATGAGAATCGTGTTTTGTATTCACCCGCTGGCAACGCCACCTCATAGTTAGATTGTCTTAAATCGTGATACACATTTGCAACATTGTCTTTTATATAAATATTTTTATCTGCGGATATATTTTCCAAACTATCAATCATAAATTTTTGAATCATTCCGTCTTCATCTGCATCAATAATAATGACTATTGGAATTTCTCTTTCTTCATCAAAAAATTCGAAAGCCTGAATTACAAAACGTTGATCTTCTTGTAAAAAGAAGGAGTCGTTTGCTAAGGCTCCAAAAGCCGAGGCATCATATCCTCTATCAATACCATCTGTTGCTTCAGTAACAAATGCAACCATTAATTGACGGTGGTAATGGTCTGGAGAATCAAAACCTAACCTGATTTTTTCAATAGGGACGGTTCGTGTAAATACTGAATTTGGATTCCCTCCTTCTACCTCAAAAGTTCGCTGAGAATTTTTAAAAACAACATCCCCTCCTGTAGCACTTGATGTTACAAAAAACCCTTGACCTACAGGAATATATTGCCCCGGCAAAACACTTCCAGAACCCGTTGGATCAACATCTGGATGTGATGCTGCCAACGTTGGAGTAGGTACACTTCCTGCTTTTGTATAGGTAGAATATCCGCCTTGGTACTCTAATAAAATATGAGTTCCTCCGCCCCAATGTTCCCAAAAATAAATGGTTTGGGTTGTTGATGTCGCATTGTCATTTATAAATGCATTCGCATCGATTGCTGATAAAAACGGGTTTCCTGTTAAGGTTATATATGGGTTTAATGGGTCTGCGGGCACTCCAAAAGTAGTATGAACCAATTCTGTTGCTCCGTTAGGAACATTGTTTGGTTTTCCTCTAAACACATAATTTTGTTTACTAGAAACAGCACTTGCGCCAGAAGTTCCTTTCATGGTATACCCTTCGGTAACATTTAAAGTTCCGGTACTCCCTACAGGCTGCCAATTGGCATACGCATTGCCCAAGTTTACAAATTTATAAATCCAATAACTTGCTATTTTTTTTGGAACAGTTAATGTTCCATCAGCATAATAAGGATCTGAATTTGAAACATCAAAATCTAATGGAATAGGTGCTGAAGGGTTTGTACCATCTCTTAAAATAATAGGAACATTGAATGAAACATTGTTTGCTATATTATTAATTTCACTCACTGGAGAAGACCAATAATTATACGTAAATGCATTTTGAGTTCCCTGTTGGTCTCGTTCTATATACCCCGCACTATTTGTTGCTAAATCACTATACTCTGTTTGAATTAATTGTGATTCTCCTTCTAAATCAATAATGCCATCAAGCTTTAAAAAATGAGTTACGGTTAAACCGTTTCCTGTGCCAACACTTGTATCTCCATCTACTACAATTTTATTACTATTCACCTTAAACGAAAGTACGGTTCTATTGTTCTTTTTTACAAGAGGTAATGAACTATTATTTATTGTGATATTATGGTTGGTTTCAACAATATTCCAGTCAACTGTTTCATTTGAATTTACAATGGATGTGAATCCAGGTATCGTTTGTTGGTTTCCATTTAGCCAAACTGTATTAGAGTCCCAACTGCCATTTGAAGATGATCTATATGGTAATGGTGCTGTTTGGAAATCTACTGTCCGTATATTATTTAATTTTGCAAGAGCCCCATTATTTGAATAGTCCTTTGCATTATCATATACATAGGTACTCATAGGGTAATATGCTTCTAGGTTTGCCCATGCCATTGCTGCAATGTCATTTTTAGTTGGGGTATTTCCTATACTTTGAAAGTATGAACCTAATACAAGATTTGAATTTTCTTCAATTTCTTGATTCATTATAAAATGAAGTTCACCTTCGGTCAACGCTAGACTCCATACTCTTATTTCATCAATATTACCTTCAAAATAAGAGTTTGCCATATTTCCATATCCTATTCTAAAACCTTCGGTGGTGGCTAAAGGAGGTGTTAAATTTTTTCTTGCAGCAATATCCTCAATCCCATCAATATAAATTTTAGCAACTATTCCATCATAAATTACTGCAACATGATGCCAAACTCCATTTGGTATTACCGTTGAAGAAACTATTGTTTTTGAACCTGCATTTATCCATGTCATTTCTGGGTTACCTGCAGCGTTTATTTTAAAATCATATCCTTGAGTAAAAGTTGTATTTCTTTTTGAAACTATGGTTTTATCATTTGCATCTTTATTAATCCATGCAGATATTGTAAATGCCCCAGTTAAATCTGTAACATCTCCCGCACTAAGATAGTCTTGAACTCCATCAAAATAAATAGATCTTGTAAAGGTTCTTTCAGGAGCATACGCAAAGCTTATGTATTTTGTTCCGTTAAAATCATAGGTTGTTTCTAAATCGGTTCCATTTTGTATTAACAACTTGGTTTCTGCTGTTGTGTCAAAAGTTGGGCTATTAGAAAATAGCATGATATAATCTCCTGGTGGGTTAACTGTAGCTGAAAGCATAGATTGAGGTATTGATATTTTTACAGTTTCTACACTACCTGTTTCTACCACTTTCCAAATTCTTCCTATTCTAGAATAATCTACTGTCGTATTTAATCCTGAAACAGCAGAGCTTAAGTCTAAGTTAACTGAGGTTTGAGCAGATAAACTACCATCATCATTACCCCAAATAAGAAAATCYTTATCGTTAAAAAAACTGTTTGGATTYGTATTGTTTGTTGATGCAATATCTGACAACCCCATTGTGATGTCGTTTGGAGTGTTTACAGTTTTAGACTGCTTTTGACTTAAATCTGAATCATCATCTCGTCCAATACCTGCAATGTCATGATTATAGCCTAAATTTACTGATTGATCCCAAATTACAGAACCATTTGAGTCTACATAATCTTGGCTTGTACCATTAACCCCTAAGGTAATTCCATATTTTATTGCTAAATATGATTGAATTCTATTGCGTTCATCTGTCAAACTTGCATCATCTTTACGAGAAGAAAAAGTAATGATTTCTGCAATTCTTGCATTTGTACTGGCTTCCCAACCTTCACTACGTCCAATCCAATATTGTGAATCATTTACGTTTGAAAAATCTGGTAAATCGTTTTGATCCGTTTCAATATCATTAGCATTATAATATAACTCTTGTTGGGTAAGTGCGGTGTTATTTCTTGCATTTATGATTCCAACATTATTATAAGTGTTTCCAGTTCCTATTTCAGCTACTCCATATCCGTTACCACTAGAAGTTGTACCAACGGCATAACATAAAATTTCGCCAGAAAAACGTGCGGTGTAATACCCTGCACCTATTCCTGTTGCATCTGTTTCATTAGTCCCTGGGTTTTCATCTCCACAAAAAATATCCATGAAACCAAAATTATTAGAAATAGGAGTGTCATCAGGGATAATTACAACAAATATATCTTGTGTAAACATTCCACTAGCGCCTTCTAAAAATTGAGTGGAAGTATCGTCATATGAATAATCTGAATCTAATGTATAAGTTCCATAAGAATTGTCAAACTCTACAACAGGATTGAAGTTTACATTTTTAGATGGGTTATCTCTATAAGTTGGTTCATGTCCTGCAATGTTTACTGTGGCGTTTGCACCTCGTCCTTGATCTAACCAAAGGTTTATGCTTTGCCCATCGGTATAAGATAATCCTTTTGTTGATTTTAACCAAAGTTCTAAATCTGCTGTAACCCCACCAGGGCCTTCAGTTAAAGGCGCAACTCCTACACCTTGTATTGTAAAAGTATATGGGTTTTCATTTGAATCGTTGTTATCTATAGAAACTACCGCTTGTACTGTTCCGTTTGCTGAAGGGGTAAAACGAACTACAAAAGTGAGGTCTGTACCTCCATTAATAATACTTGAAGCGCTTGGTTGTGTTAAAATTGTAAAAGAAACATCTCCACTTATCGCTACTATTGGTGTCCCTAATAAATTCAATACTGCTGTTCCACTATTTTGAATTGTAAAGGTTTTATCTATAGTCCCAGGTACACCTATTGATCCAAAATCAGTATCATCAATTGTGGTAGGGGTTGTATCTCCATCTATAATAGTGTTTCCTAAGCCTAGTATATTTATTTCTGGGGCTGGGGTGCTAGAAACTATTTCTAAAGAGTAGTCTTCAACTTCTCCATCAAATCCAGTTTCACAACTATTTGGGTTTGAGTTATATTTTGCTGAAACCCTCATTCTTGTTGTACCTAATGTTGCTGTTGGTGGAATTGTAATGATTAGTGGAGCGTTTGATGTAGCTCCATCTGAAACATTAATTGCATTTCCCATATCGTAGGTTTCTCCGGGATCATTAAAATCACCATCCTGATTCCAATCAATCCAAACAAATGCATCAACTCTATAATTTCCATCAGTATCAACATTAACAGTAATATTATATGGTGATCCTTGTATTAATGTTGTTGAAATTGAAGTAAAGTCTTCATAGGCATTATCATTGTTTATTTGATCTGCATTATTAATTGTATTGAATGAAACTAGAGTAACTCCTGTATTGTATGTAGTATTTCCATTTGAAGTACAATAAGTAGCATAAGTAACTGCACTCAGTGTAATAAAACTGTCAGAGGTTGTATTACTATATCTATTCGTTTTTGAAGTATCAATAATTGTTCGTGAAAATCCACTTGAAAAAACAAGTAAAAAAAAACAAAATGAAATAATTCTTTTTAAATGTGGGGTTTTAAAAGTCATAATATGTGGGGTATATAGGATAAAATTATACTCTTTTATAAAAAGTAAAAATTTATACAAATGTGTTGTCTGTAATTTTCTAAATCAATAAATATTTGTTTTACTGTTGGGTTTTACAAAGAGTTTGTTCTTTATTCTTCTATCAAATTGGGTCTTTCTGTTATCAAATCAATTTTTTAAAATATCTGTAAGAATTAAAACAACGTTAATTATGCCAAAAATTGACAAGCCTTAATACATGTTTTCTTTTAAATTGAGATGTAAATTGAGTTCCTGCGAGAGGGTTTGAATGTAGTTCTGTTCTTATTCTTTTCATAACTAGTGGGGTTATTATGAATTAAAAATTAATTATTTTTAGTAGGAATAAAAAATCATTAGGAAGTAAAGATATAAAAAAAAACGAAACTACCAATTTATGGCAGTTTCGTTTTTTGCATATAAAATTAATTATGAGACTGTTACTCGATAATTATTTTTTTAGTAATAACACCTCTATCGGTATTTATTGTTAAGAAATACATCCCTGAATTTAACAAACTAACGTCTAGCTTGTTATTTGAATTAATAAATTTATTAGACAAAATTGTTTTTCCAAGAATATTTGATAATTTATACTCAAGCAATTTAATCTCGTTTGAAACTCTAATAAATAATTGATCTTTTACTGGGTTAGGATATATGCTAATTGAGTTTAAAGTTTGAGTATCTTCTATTGCTAAAGGAAGCACTATATTTACTGTATAATCCTCTACTTCGCCAAAACTAAACGTTTCACAAGATGTCGGTATTCCATTATATTTCATAGAAACTCTCATTCTAGTTGAACCTAAAGTCGCGGTTCCCGGAATGCTAAAAGCTCCTCCAACAGGGGTTGCTGTTGTCGCAGCTTGTGACCAAACTTGTTCTCCTACATCAGCAAAATCACCATCTTGATTGTAATCAATCCAAACCGAATATCCTTCTGGAAAAGCGGATCCTGTCCAGGTTGGAGTTATTGTAATAGTTGGTGATGTTCCTAATACCAAATCTGTAATATTAGCAGTAAAATCAACATACCCAACACCTCCAGAAGTATTATTTATTGTTTCTATTTGTACAGTACCAATATATTCATCTGCAACACTATTTCCATTAGAAGCACAATAACTAACTGCTAATGTTGTAAAAGTTGAAGATACGCTATAACTAGATGTCGTTGCGTTACAAACACTTCTAATTTGATATTCATACGTTGTGTTTAATATTAAGCCTGTTAAATCTAAAGACGCAGATACAGAGGTTGTGTTGGTCCAAGTTGATGAACCGTTTACTCGATATCTAATATCATATCCTGTTCCGCCATTTGCACTTGACCAGTTTAATGTTGCTGATGAAATGGTAATACTGGATGCAGATAAACTACTAGGAACAGATGGAGGAACTGGTGTTAAAAACACATCTGCTAAATTAATTGTTTGATAATCTGCAATTGTTTGGTTTGTTAATGTATAGGGTTGGTAACAGTCTGCTTCAAATAAAATATCATAGGTTCCTGCGTTTATTGGTCTGTAATAATCTCCTAAAGGTAATTCTGTTTCAACCCAAGAGCCCAGAGCATCGTGTCCAACCAAAGTTATTTTTGCTTTAATTGGGTTTAAGGTATTTGCATCTTTAACCAAACCTGTAAAACCATAGGTGCCCTGTATTAAAAATTCAATATATGCTTCTTGATTATAGTTCCAATAATCCAATACATTTGATGGTGTTTTATTTGCAAATGGTCCACTTAGTTCTATTGTAATTTCTTTCACATGCTTTTCATAATTCATATAATCTTGTCTTCCTCCAAAAACTTCGTACCAATCATTACCATTTGTCACTCCCGGCCAAACATAGTTTGTAAACGTATCGTCCATATAGCCATTAGGACTATTGTTTTGGCAATTAACTGCATATTCTTTACTAATTAAAAAATACCAATCATCATCTGGATGTCTCACAGAAGTATTATCCCAAGGATAGTTAATAACTTCGGCACCTCCATGAAAATTTGCTGCAACTACAAAATGATAATTATCTGCCAATGTCATAAAATTTTGTGTTTCTATCTCATAAGAAACCCAATCAGGGTGATTACCAATAACGTTATCTGGGTAATTTCTATTTAAATCGACATTATTTGCATTTCGTCTTCGTGAACTAGTAACAGATGAGTTGTCATTACTTAACCAATATGTAGCATCGGGATTTGCCATTGGATTGATCCAAACTTCTGAATTATCTAGTAAATTTTTAACGCGTGTATGGTCTGCATGACCTGTATCATTATATGCGGTAATAAAATAATCTATCAAGTTTAACATTGATGGAAAACCTGCTATTTCATCACCATGCATTGAAGAGGTGTACATTACTCTTGGTTCTTGCTCTCGCGTAGAAACATTGTCTGATAATTTGATAAATAATAATCGCTTATCTCCTTGAACCGTTCCTCCTATATCTACCAATTCAGCAATTAATGGATTGTCTGTTGCAAAAGCGGTCATTTGAGCTTCGTATTGCGCATAGGTTGGATATGCAGATAATGGAAAAGTTAATGGGTATGCCAGTACTCTGCTTTGAGCATTTTCATGAATAGACGCATCGTACATCTGAATCTGTTTCGGTTCATTTTTTTCAGAATCTACAGTATAAGACAATCCAAAATCTAAAAATTTCTGGAATTCTTTTTTATTTACATTCGCAGTTATAGTTAATGGATTTCTTAGGTCTTGTCCGTGTTCAAAAGAAATCATTGAAGCAAGTTTCTGTATTTCTCCAATATTATTGGCGGTAAATGTAAAGACCAATTCGCCTCTTTCATTTAAGTACTTTTCGGCTTTTTGTTTTTCAGTTTGCGAAAAGGTAATAATCGAACTTATCAAAAAGACAAGCAATAGTAGGGGTTTTTTCATAATTTTTGGGGTTCGTTAATTTTCTTATTCAATAATTATTTTTTTGCTTACGTTTATTTTATTTGTTTCAATTTTTATTATATAAACTCCTGTACTTATATTGTTTACAGGGAGGTTTATTTCATTGTTTGATAATCCTTTTGTCCAAATTTTAACTGGCTGCCCTATAGTATTAAACAAAGTCACTTTGTTTATTTCGGCATCTGTAGTATTCTTAATTGTAACTGTTGAGGTTCCATTATTCATATAAGCCAAAAGACCGTTTTTAATTAAATCTTCATCTTCTACAGATAATACTTCTTGAGATCTAAATACTAAAGAGAACCTATCTTTGTAAACACCTGTATTTAAACTAATTTCAAAAGTTTGATTTTTGATATCAAAGGTTTCTCCAGATTCATTGTCTTTAATATAAAGTGCTGTTTCAGACGGAATATTTTCTAAGTCATCAATCATTATTTTTTGGATGCCTCCATCATTATTTGCATCGATAATAATTACTAACGGAATTTCTCTCTCTTCATTAAAGTCTCCATAAGCCTGAATTACATAATAATTGTTATCTTGAATAAAGAATGAATCGTTTGGCAATACATCACTAGATTTACCATCATAGCCTTTATCAAAACCATCAGTTGCACCATCCATATTAAATACTGCTGCTATTTGCCTGTGATATCCATTTGGAGATTTAAATCCTAAACGAATAATCATTTTATCATTAGCTGTAGTTTCTCTACTCATTTGCCCTTTTTGTTGTGACCCTCTAAAAAATACTGAACTAGCACCTCCTTCTTTTTCAAAAGCTCTTTGACTGNTTTTTAAACACAACTTTACCTCCTGCTGCACTAGAAATAACATAAAACCCTTGCCCTACAGAAATATATTGCCCTGGGGTTTTTGTTCCAGATCCTATTTGACTAATATCTGGATGTGAAGCTGCAGGGGTTCCTGTTGCTGTAGTTCTTGTTGCATAACCTCCTTGATAATTTCCAAGATTGTGGTTGCCGCCACCCCAATGTTCCCAGAAATAAAGTTGACCATCTGTTGAGGCTAAATTATCTGTAATAAATATATTTGCATCCATTGCTGATGGAAATGGGTTTCCTGTTAACGATATAAATGGGTCTGGTGCAGCAGCAGCAAAAGTAGTATGAACTATTTCTGGTGCACCATTTAAAACATTGTTTGGCTTACCAACAAACACATAGTTTTGTTCATCTATAACAGCGCTTGCTCCTGAGGTTCCTTTCATGGTATAACCTTCAGTTACATTTAAGTTGGCTGCTTCACCAACCCATTGCCAGTTGGCATAGGCATTACCTAAATTCACAAATTTCCAAATCCAGTAGGCAGATATCTTCTTTGAAATTGGAGCTATAGATGCTGGCCCATCTGCATAGGTATAGCTAGCACCAAAATCTAAATTAATTGGAGATGCTGATGTTGTACCGTCTTTTAAAACTTCAGAAACGCTAAAAGGAACATTATTGGTTCCTGCTCCTATTTTACTTACAGGAGAAGACCAATAATTATACGTAAATGCATTAGCTGTCCCTTGCTGGTCTTTTTCGATATACCCAGCACTACTAACTGCTAAATCACTCCCGTCTGTTTGTATTAATTGAGACTCGCCTTCTAAATCTAAAACGCCATCTAACTCTAAATAATGTGTTACTGTTAAACCATTACCAGTATTTGTAGCGTTATTCCCAGGTAGCGTTAATTCATTACTTTGAACAACCAATCCTAATAAAGTTCTGTTACCGTTATTAGACGCTGGTAAAGAATTGTTATCCATTGTTAAATTATGATTGGTCTCAACAATATTCCAATTTACCGTTTTTGTATTATCAACTATTGATGTTGCTCCAGGTATGGTTTGTTCACTTCCGTTTGTCCAAGTTGAGTTTAAATTCCAACTAGCTGTTGTGCCAGAAGATGTATAAGGTAATGGTGCGGTTTGAAAATCTACAGTATTTAAATTTCTAAGCGCTCCTTGATTATTATTTCCTGATGCATCATTGGTATTGGTATATGTATAAATTGACATTGGATAATACCCTGCCAAGTTTGCCCAAGGAATTGTACTTACATCGTTTTTAGAAATTGATGTTGGTACAAAAACACCATCTGTAAAGGTTGTGTTTTCCTCAATTTCTTGATTCATTATATATCGTAATTGGTCTATCGTTAGCGCCGTATCCCAAACTCTAACTTCGTCAATATTTCCTTCAAAATAGGCGGTTGGGGTACTTTTACCTGCTGCTGCAATATAAAATGATTGTGTTGTGGCAACTGGTGCAGTTAAGCTAGCTGTTTTATCTAAAACACCATCAATATATAAGTTTGCTGTTCCGCTATTGTAAATAACTGCAACATGATGCCATTGATCTTGCGGAATTGCAACATCCGAAGTAATTGTTTGCGTTGCTCCGTTTTTCCATGACATTTCAAACAGTCCTGTATTTGTAATTTTAAAATCATACCCTTCTGTATAAGCCGCATCTCTTTTTGATAAAATAGAAGTATTTGCTGATCCTGCTCCTCTCTTAATCCAAGCCGAAACTGTAAAAGATGTATTTAAATCTAAAGCATCTTCCATATCAACATAATCTACAACACCATCAAAATAGATTGAACGAACAACGATTGTTTGAGGAGCGTAACCAAAGGTGATGAATTTTGTACCATCAAAGTCATAGTTTGTTTCAAGGTTTCCGCTACCATCAGGAGTTAATACTCTATAATCTGCTGTTGGGTCAAAAACATTTGTATCAGAAATAAACATTAAATACGAACCTGGAGGAGTAATATTTCTTATAGCATTTTGAGGAATAGAAACTTTAACACTTGGTATATCTCCTCCGCTTTCAACAACTTTCCAAATACGTTGCATTCCTGTAAAAGTTACTGGAGTTGTTAAGCCAGTAATTCCTTCACTCATATCAACATTAATTACCGAGGCCGCTAAGTTTAAATCTGCACCATTATTACCCCAAACTAAAAGGTTTTTATCATTAAATGTATTTACTGCATTTGTGGTAATATTATTACCGTTGGTATTATAAATATCGGTAAGACCCATTGTTAAAATTCCTTCAATTAAACCTGTACCATCTGTTGCGTTGTTTACACTACTCGATTGTTTTTGATTTAATTCTGATGCATCATCGCGTCCAATACCAGTAATATCATAATTGTATCCTGTATTAACTGATTGATCCCAAATTACGGTCCCGTCAGAATCTACATAATCTTGGCTTGTTCCGTTTACGCCTAATGTAATTCCGTATTTAATTGCTAAATACGATTGAATTCTATTGCGTTTGTCCGTTAAATCTGTATCACTTTGACGCGAATTATAGGTAATTATTTCTGCAATTCTTGCATCGGTACTTGCTTCCCAACCTTCACTACGACCAATCCAATAACGAGAATTATCTACGTTAGTAAAATCTGCAATATGATTTTGGAGTGTTTCAATATTATTTGCATTGTAATACAATTCTTGTTGGGTTGCTCCAGAATTATTACGAGCATTGATAATTCCAACGTTATTATATGTTTTCGTTGTACTTATTTCAGTAACTCCATAACCATCTTCAGTTCCGCCTGTTCCATCTTCTGATGTAACGCCAACTGCATACGAAATCACTTCGTTATTAAAACGTATTGAATACGATCCATACCCAATACCTGTCGCATCTTCAGCATCTGTACTTTCATCTTCATCACCACAAAAAATATCCATGCTTCCAAATGAATTATTTACCGTAGTGTCAGGAATTAAAACCACAAAAATATCTTCGGTATAAAATCCTCCAGTTCCTTCTAAAAATTGAGTAGTTGTATCGTCAAAAGAATAATCACCATCTTTTGGTACAGGGTTGTAGCTATTATTAAAATCAACCACAGGGTTAAAATTAACATTGTCAGTAGTATTGTCTTTAAATGTTGGTTCTTGTCCTGCTGTGTTTACTGTTGCATTTGCCCCTAAACCTTGATCTCCCCAGGTTGTTACTGAAGCTCCATCAGCATATCCCAAACCTGCTGTTGACTTTAACCATAACTTTAGCCCTGGTATAACACCTCCTGGGCCCGCAGTTAATGGTGCTATTGATTCACCAATAATATTAAAATTATAAGGGTTTTCATCAGTATCGTCATTATCAATTCTTATGATTGCATTTTTAATTCCTGCCGTAGTTGGATTAAATGTAATTGCAAATGTTGTACTGCCTCCTGCTAAAATCGGAGTTGTAGGAATTGTTGTTACCGAGAAATCTGCTGCATTGGGTCCTAAAATAGTAATGTATGGAGAAGCTCCTGTTAAATTTAAGGATGTTGAACAGCTTTGATTATTTATTGAAAAGGTATTAACCGTTGTATCTACACCAAACTGAACTTTACCAAAATCTGAATTGTCACTTGTTGAAGGTGTTGTGTCACCATCAACAATTTCTATACTATTTCCGCTTATTGAAATTTCTGCTGCAGACGATCCTCCTGAAACATTAAAGTTTACTGTAGTTCCTCCAGAAGTTGCAGTATTTCCATTTTGATTATATACAGAAGTGCCACCAACAGTTATTGTAATATTATCAACACCGTTCCAACCATCGCCATAGGTGTCATACATTATAAAATAATAATTATTTAAATCTTCTAAACAACCTAAATCAACAGTTGTAGCATAACTGCTATTTCCTGTACCTGTTGGATCCGTAATTGTTGAAATCAATGTTCCAGAAGGAGAATATATTTCTACCGTATTTTCTGATGACCAATTTGGCCAATCAACACTCACAATAACCTGTGACTGTGTTGAGTTTATCCCAACACCTTCCACATTAAATGTATATGGGTTTTCATCAGAATCGTTATTTGCAATAGAAATGGTAGCTGTTTTTGTTCCTATTGTTGATGGGTCAAAAGTTACTGTAAATGTTATTGAATTTCCGGGGGCAATTGTGCCTGAGGTTGTCCCTGTAATTGTAAAATCTGCTGTAGCTCCTGTAACTGATGTTATTATTAAATCTAAAGTTCCTAAATTTTCTATAGTAAAAGTATTAGGATTACTACCCGAAGCTATATCTATATTCCCAAAGTCAGTATCATCTGTTGTGATTGGGTAGCACTCTCAAAACCAATATCTTCAGTACTTAAATTAATATCTCTAGGTACCCAACCACTACTATTTCCAGACCAACCATCTTCACCATTACTAAATGCATCAACATCTGTATGATTATACCAATTGGCTCCGATAGTTCCTAAATCAGCCCAAGTAGAACCATTATTTAAAGAATACTCTACCTTCATTCCATCCCAACCAGATTCAGTATTATACCAAATATCTAAATCTAGAGTAATGGTATTGTATCCTGTTAAGTCAATTGCTGGGCTTGTAGCTACAATATCTGTGTCATTATTGTAATTGCCTCCATACATTTGAGAGTACATATAATTACCGGTAGCACCTGTAGAATGAGTAGCGTTGCTACCATTAATCCAAATCCCAGTACCTGGACCTGCTGATGCTATTGTCCAACTACCAAAACCTGAAGTAAAACTTTCAGAATAAATAGTTGTTTGCGAAAAAGTATTAAATGATATAGCCAATAATAGCAATACCATCCTCCTTTTAAACCTTGGGGAATTTAAAATCATAGTAGGGTTAGGGTTTAGTTATTTCCTAGTTTTAAATTAAGAACTAACTATATTTTAAAACAAATATATTAAAATATTTTATTTCATTTGAATTCCCCTGCTTTTTAGAGTGTTAACCTGTTAATAATCAATATAATATTTTGATTTTTTATTTAAAAAACTCATACTTTAATCACTTTCTTTGTATTATGTTTAATGTTTTTGTTATAATAATGAAAATATCATAATTCTTTTTACTGTAAACTTATCATATTACTCATTACCCCCCTTTTTAAAACCGTATAACCCTGTTATTTATTATTTTATGGTATATAAATTAGATCGGTTAACGAGTTTTAAAATTTATCTCTAATGAAATATTA
Source organism: Flavobacteriaceae bacterium (assembly GCA_002401215.1). GTDB lineage: Bacteria > Bacteroidota > Bacteroidia > Flavobacteriales > Flavobacteriaceae > Urechidicola. The sequence goes on from NVSL01000004.1 coordinate 42,724, forward strand.
CAACAATTTGTTCTTGTGGTTTCCGTCATATCATTTGCTCTAAAAAAATTGTGAAGTTTTTGAATTGATACGAACTGTTTAGTATAATTAAATGCCTAAATAATATGACTAGAATTAACTTTTACTTTAAGAACCCGTTGTGCATTTAAGCTGTAAATTTTATTTGAACCGTCAGTTCGATCCGATAGCTATCGGATCGAATTGACGCAGTTTTCTCTAAATGCACAACGGGTTTTAATACTATTTGACAAGCAAGAGGCTGCCTAAAATAATTTTGGCTCTATGTCGTTTATAATGGGTAATAATTTTAGTTGATAAGCTACCTTTATMTGWTRCTKCWSKAAWWWYMWMARMYTGAANKAARWWTAGMKMMWYSKRAAAGTTCTTTTATTATCGGTAGCGCTTACATTCCGGTTTTCAACTTGTTGCACAAAAATATTAAAAAGTGCTGCCTTTTTATATTGATATTCTCATTTGTTAAAATCTTGTTGTGTTTGATTTATTAGTTTCCATTTGCTTTGATCACTAAATTACTTAAAGATCATATACTTAACTCTAAGTATTTAAGCGATACAACTATAAAAGAGGGTGAAGCGTTCTTATATTGTTGTGAAAGGAAGTAAGCTTTGTTTTGAAAAAGAAAAATTAATTAATCAAAATTGAGATAGAATAGTTGCGACCAGGTGCAGAAACCCCAGAAGCAAACTCTTTGTAAAATTGATCAAAAATATTATCAACCCTAAATTGAACTGCTATGTTTTTTGTGACTTGGTATTTAGAATAAAAGTTGAGTGTTTGCCAACTCGGTGTGCCATAATACTCCCCTGTTGCTGAGTTTATAGGTGTTTGCTCAATATTGTCAATGCCTTCAATTAGGTTGTAATCTTCTAATTTTTTTGCAGCGTTGAATCTGAAATTAATCGCAGTTTCAAACTTGTTTTTTGCGTAGCTAAATTCAAAATTACCAAACAATGGCGGAATAGAAGAGAGCGGTTTTTTGGTGTCATATCCTTCTCCTTTTGTAAAAGTAAGACTGCCCGATGTTTTAAAATGATGTGCAATAACGCCTCTAAAACTCAAGGTACCACCAACAATATATGCTGTTTTATGATTTACATTTGCAAAAGTTTCTACCTCTTCGCCATCATAAATAACCGTGGGGCTACCATTAACAAAAAAAGCTTCGCGCGCAATATAATTGTTTAGCAAAGTGTAGTACATATTAAAACCAATGTTGAATTTTTTTTGATTGAGATACTTTTGAATCCCGACCTCAGCATTGTACACATACTCTGGTTTTAAGTCCGTATTTGGCACAGTCAGTCTTCCGTTTTTTTCTCTTATTTTTCCGATGTCGTCTATATTTGGAGATCTAAATCCTGAGGATATTACCGAACTTAATTTCCAACTTTTTTTGGGCTTATAAACATATCCCACGGTGGCAGTTACTGCAGAATTTTTTAGGTGGATGTCCATATCTGGTAAGCTAATAAATGTGGTGTCAATCCACTTAGCATACAGCTGCGTATTTGTAAAGCGGACTCCTGTATTTAAGGTAGATTTTTGGGTGATGTCTTGCCGATAACTCACATACGCCGCCGAACTTGTGTAAGAGCTACCACCATCCGGATAACGAGATTGTACCACAAAATCTCCTGCAAACCCAATGATTTCATTGCCGTTTACCGCCAAAGTTTTTCCGTAAGAATTTGAGTTTACATCGTTGTGTGCAAACTCGAACCCATAGGATAAATTTCTGTTTGATTTTTTTGATAGCGGTAAAGAAAAGTCACCATTTAAGCTAAAAATGTCCACTGCTTCTTTGCGATAACTTCTATCTAAACTTGTAAATTGTCTATTGATTCTAGCTTCTTTTATTTTTTGATATGCAACTGTAATTGTTCCAGATTCCATCCATTTTTTATCTGGATTAATTGCTAGTTGTGAACTTAAAAATAACCTGTCTTGTGGGCCATAATACCATTCTGCAAACTTTAATTTGCCGTCTTTATATTCTGTCAATCTATCAAATCTTGGAATGTCAGAAGAACTCGATTTTTGAAAATTAATCGTTAAGTTCGTTTTATCCGAAAGTTGAAAATAGAATTTTTGCAAGAAATCATATTGCTCGTATCCCGTATTTTTTTGAATTGTGGGGTCTTGATTTAGTACCGAATTAGGGTTGTAAAAAGTATTGGTATTGTTTGAGTATTCGAACACTTTACCCCAATCATCAAAATCGTGATTTCTATTTTTTCCTATTTGGGTATCACCAAATTTTGAAAAAGAAAAACTTGTATAAGATGCCCATTTTTTAAACGAAAATTCAAGTCCTCCTTGATTTGTAATTTCATCATTCACAGAACTATAGCGCGATAAAAAATCTATTTTAGAAGTGGCTTCTTTTGAAACTTTAGGTGTTTTTGTGTAGTAATGAATTACCCCTCCCAAAGCATCAGAACCATAGGTAACTGATGAGGGGCCAAAAATAACTTCGGTGCGTTCTAAGGTATTTGGCGACACGGTTATGGAGCTTTGTAAATGCCCAGATCTATAAATTGCGTTGTTCATTCTAACGCCATCAACCACTAATAAAATACGGTTTGCTTCCATACCTCTCAATACAGGGCTTCCGCCACCTGCTTGCGATTTTTGCACTTTTATTCCGGGTAAATTCGCTAATAAATCTGCCGAAGTTTGCGGAGCCATTCTTTTAATTTCAGCCATTTGACTGATATCAACATATTCTGCAATTCTGCTCAAAGATTCTTTGTGTTTGCTTACAGACAAGACAACTTCGTCTAAAGATTCGGATTTTTTGTGGAGATAAATAATCAAATCACCATTTACTAACTGACGTTTTAGTTGCTCAATTTCTATATACGAAATATGGTTAAAGTAAATAATTTCATTGAGTCCGAAAATAGATATCGAGGCCTTTCCGTGCTTATCAGTGGTTACAAAACTGATGTTATCTTCGCCATAAATCGTACAATTTGCAACGGGAAATTTGGTGTCATAGTCTATAACGGTAACTTCTTGCGCCTTTGCAAATAAAGAAATAAATGAAAAAATAAAAATTGTAATGCTCCTCCCCATCAATGAAATAACGCTTTTAAAACCTCTAAAGATTTTGGTTTTCTAAATCCGTTCAAATGTAATTCATAATACTGAATTAAAATAGCCAATACTTGTTGTCTGCTTTTCGAATTGAATTTTAACGTTTCTATTCCATCAAAATTTATGCCTAACAGCTTCCTAAATTCTATTAAATCACTTCCTTTAATAAAATTAAATTTAGGGAGGAGATTGGTGAAATTTCCTTCGGATAAATCAAAATAAYTAGAATCCGGATTATTTAGCTCTGGATAAAATCCTAAGTATTTTGTTAGATTTAATAAAAATACTAAATGGAAATTTGAGATACTTTTATTCATATCTAGCCAACAAAAAGCAACTTCTAAATAATTGTATAGTGGTACATTTTCTTCCTCTTCTTGTATGGAGTAATTCAAAACTTCAGACAAAAAAAGTACGATTGATTGTTTGTAAATATCAACAGATAAAGAAGTGTAATGATTGTTAATTTCAACCTCTTTAATGGTATGAAGTGTTTGATTGTTTTTGTGATTCGCAACAATATTCAACTGCGTTAAAGGTTGAAAATATGCAGGTGATATTTTCTTCTTTTTTGAGGATAAAATTCCGCGAAGCAAATACGATTTTGCACCTTCTGACTCCGTAAAACATTTTACAATTAAATGATGATCTCCGTATTTTATAGAGCTAATTACAATTGCTTTTGTGCTAACAATCATCTACTATACCAATTTAACATCAAAACACCCAATATAAATCATTTCTATTTCCCTTTTTTTATCGTTAAAAATTATTTCCGTAACTAAGGCTATTCAAAGAATTTTTATCTCAAAAAAGAAAAATATATTCTAATTTATTTATCAGCCATTTTGATGTTAAACAGGTATTAATTAATAATCGCAATTTTGGTTGACGATACTTCTTCATTGTCTTTAGTGGTCAATAAAACAATATAAATTCCCGATGCTACTTTACGTCCTGCAAGGTTTGTCTTGTCCCAAACTACTTTTCCTCCTTGTAGTTCTTGTCCCTCTACAACATTTGTTTCATAGACTAAATATCCTGCTGAATCGAGGATTTTTACATTGGTGCCTTGAGGTAAATGCGTGCCGTTTCTACCATCAATTGTAACGGTTTCGTGCTGTTTTAAAACAGGGTTTGGGTAGGCGTACACCTCATCTAAAGTATCTCCATACGCAGCAATATTATTATTAAAAGCAACGATACCTCTACTTGTTGCAAAATAGACTTTACCCGTACTTGCATCAACTTTTACTTTTATAATTGTGTTAGAAGGTAAGGGGGAATTTGAGGTATTAAAAATATTTAAAATCTCTCTTCCGTTTGGTGATGCTTGTAAGGCTCCACCACTTTCGGTTCCGAACCATTTATTATCGGCACCATCTACCGAAATAGAATTTATCACCTGATCTCCCAATAGCTTTTTTGGAATACCATCATCTAAAATAATAATAGGTTCTGCGTCGTAAATTTCTGCATCAAAGACTCCGGCAGCATTGTAATAAACCACCATTCCTGCTTGGGTACCAATCCAGATTCTGTTGCTGGCATCGACAGCAATAGTACGTACATTTGCATGTGGTAACGAGCCTTTGGTAGCTTCGGTAGTCAATGCACGTTTACGGTCTCCTCTTTCGTTATAAATAAGTGCACCATTACGCCTAGATGCAATCCATTTACTTCCCGATTTGTCAATAATCACCTCTGTTATTTCTTTTGCAGAATTTGTCATAATAGCACTTAAATCATATCCTGTCCAACCTCCACTTTGGTCCATTTTTTTTAACATTTTATCTACTAATGAGTTTGTTACCCATAAATTTCCCTCCCTATCAACAACAGTACCTCCAATTCTAATTGTTCTATAAGTTGGGTGATTCGGTAAGACGTCTTCCAATCCACTATTTGTTGTATCAAATAATATCTGTGGCTCATCATTTTCTACAACTAAAATTCCACCCGATTCTGGAATCGTTGCATTTCTATTTCCTGCTGCCCAAGAACTCAAATATACTTTATTTTCTTCCTTGGGGTCTATAGTTATATCTACTAAATTCTTTGCCGGAAAATTAGGGTTGTAAGGAATATTAACCCAATTTTCTCCGTTAAAATGACTATAACCAAAGCGGTTGTTTTGGGGAACAAAAGCTGAATTATAACCACCGTAAACTACCCATAAATTGTCATTTAATACACTAATAGAAAATGCGGAATTCGATGTTGGTCCTTCAGGGTGAATTTCAATAAATTCTTGTGTTGCTAACAAATCAGTTTGTAAAATTCCGAATTCTTTGGTACATAAATAAACGGTATTGCCTTCTGTAAAAACTGCATTCAATTCGAAATAAAAATCAGAAGTGTCATCAGAAATAATATTTGATACAATGTTTAATCCTGTATCATAAATATAAGCTTCTCTTTTAATCGCTATGGATAAAAATTCGTCAGAAGCTTTTAATTTAAAGATGGTGCTCCGTAACCTTTGAATGAATTGAAAGGAGCCTGTTGAGGTGAATCTATAAAAATTTCGTCCAAAAGAAACAAAAATTTCATTGTTAAAATTAACTATTGAAGTGAAATTTCTTGTGTCGTATTTTGTCCAATTATTAAAATCAATCAGACTTGGATTGTTTACATCAGCGGTATAAATTCCACTTTCAGTGGCAGCATAAATCGTTTCATTAAAAATAATAGTTTCATTAACTTTTACTTCTGTAGATTGATCGCCAATAAAATAAGTATCACCAAAAACAAGGTTCCCAATATCATATACTACAATTGCAAATGAAGTTGATAAATATAAAACATCATTATACTCGGTTATACTTAAAATAGATTTTTCGGTTGCTAAAGGAAAATTAGCAATGTCTGGAGCAATCGTAATTTCTCCATTTTCATCAACAATTTCTAGGAGTCCGTTTTCATAACCAATAGCCAATCTTTGGTAGGTTGCGTTGTAATGAATACTTGTAGCAATTTCTCCGGACAGTCCATTAACAGAAGACATTTTATTGATTTCGTTTGATGTAACATCATATATAAATATCGCATTGTCAACCAATGCATAAATTTTTGTGTCAACTTTTACAAAATCTTTTACGTTGTTGTAGGAGTAAAAATCTTCCCAATTATTTGAGTAGTCTGTTTGAGACCAGGAGTTTATAAAAAATAATAAAATAATTACTTTGATGATTTTTCTCATACTCAACACTATTAATTTGGTTCAAAGGTATTTAATAATAACGAAAGAATAAAAAGTATTATTTTAGCTAAAACATCTTTTTATGCCCATTGAAATAGAACGAAAATTTTTAGTAAAAAATAATTCCTTTAAATCAGAAAGTTTTAAGACTTTAACCATCAAACAGGGCTTTTTAAATTCTGATAAAAACCGAGTGGTTAGAGTCAGAACTTTAGATGATACGGGTTTTATAACCATTAAAGGAATCTCATCAAAAGATGGTACCTCTAGATTTGAGTGGGAAAAAGAAATCTCTTTATCTGATGCTAATGCTTTATTGTTATTGTGCGAAGAAACTATCATCGAAAAAAAACGCTATTTAATTAAATCTGGAAAGCACACTTTTGAGGTTGATGAATTTTATGGGGCAAATAATGGGTTAGTTGTTGCTGAGGTTGAACTAAATGCTGCTAACGAAAGTTTTAATACACCTAGCTGGTTGGGAGAAGAAGTAACAGGACTCACTAAGTATTACAACTCTGAGTTGAGTAAGAATCCTTTTAAAAATTGGGCATAAAAAAACTCGAAGTCAACTTACGTTGTTTCGAGTTATAAATAAATCAACCCCAAAGACTCATTTACACTACAAATATATAGCATTTGGTATTACCAATTCCTTCAAATTTAAAAACGGAAGTAAAAAACCTATAAACGGTTTGATTCTTACAATATTTTGAAACAATCGATTCAACAAAAATTATATTTTTGTTGAAGTTTTACCTTATTATTTTAAGTCACTATTAAGCATAAAAAAACTCGAAGCTAACTTTCGTTAATTTCGAGTTATAAATAAATCAACCCCAAAGACTCATTTACACTACAAATATATATGTTATTCTTATTACAAAAAGAGGAAATGTAAAAATGGTTGCAAAAAAACTACAAATGGATATTATTGAATAATAAATGGTAAAATTGATGTTAACAAAATTCTACTAACTCGCTAATTCTGTGCATAGAATAACTTCGTTAAACTTCCAAATGAGTCCTTTTCTAAAATATATAACTTGTTTTAATTGGTTTTGATTATCAAACCGATGTTTAAAAGTTCTTGAGAATTTAATTTGATCTAATTTTTGAGAAAAGATTGCGGAACCAACAAATTTAATTGTTCGCGATTCTTCGTTTAGGTCTTTAAGTATGTCTTTGTCTGTGGGGATAATAAATGAAATCAATGTCATTACAACTTCAGTTTTACTATCAATAAAAAAATTAAGGGACTTGCTTGTTTGGAGATTCAAAAATACAATCTATTATCCGTTAATTTTTAACAAATAAATGACTGATATCAAAAAATAAACCTGTGGTAACTTTTTGCAAATAAATGGAAATTAATCTTTTAGGATATGTGGGAAAGTTATCTTTACTTTCGTCCCGCTCGAAGTCTCATCAGAAATATCTGTAAAATCAATATTTACATTTGCTTTTTTATATAACAGCTGAATTCTGTTTTCTGTAGCCTGAGTTCCAAAAAATTTACGTCTATCAATTTTTTTATGCGATTGCTCTCGAGCTTTAATAATTCCAATTCCATTATCTTTAACCCTAAATTCAACATCCTCCCCCTTTACTGAGGCATTAATTTCTATTTTTCCAGTATCCTGCTCAACAAAATCAATGGCATTATTTATGAGATTTTTAAATATTTGATCTATTC
>NVSL01000107.1 GCA_002401215.1 Flavobacteriaceae bacterium
AATCGACTTTTACATCATCGACTTTCCAATCATCACCATAATTTAATAGCAAATCAAAAAACTGTTCTGAAAACATATTTTATTTTTTTGCTAATTTAACAATTCCACAACATTCGTGGTAGAACCAAATTTATTAAGGTCTGTTTTTTATTTTATAATAATTTTAGAAGATTTCTTATTGTTATTTTTATCAATTAAATTTACAATATACACTCCCGGATTAAGATTTACTGAAACTCTTTGGGTTTCTTGTAAATTAAAATCTAGTTTTTGAGCATGAACTTTTTTACCGTTCATATCAAAAATAATCATCTTTGTATTTCCTAAATTATTGTTTGCAAAAACAGTAAAATTCCCTTCTGAAACTGTTGGATAAATCTTAAAAGCATTGCTTTCAAAAACATCTGCTACAGAGAGTCCTTCTTCTGCTGTAAACTGACCAGAAAAAACACCTCTACCATAGGTAGCCGCAAAAACCATATTGTCGTCTCTTAGGTCTAAATCTGTCACCTTTACGTTGTTCATTCCGCTATTAGCTTGCACCCAATTTGGTGAAGCCTCATTAAAATTACTTGTTTTCCAAACCCCTAATTCTGTACCAATAATTACTTCTTCAGTACGCAATGGATTTTGAAGAATCGCCTTTACAGGAATGTCTGGAAAATCACCTTCTTTATCAGCCCAAGTAGCTCCTCCATCACTCGAATACCAAATACTTACAACTCCATAATTGTGCATGGTTATAAATATTTCATCTTCATTAGTTCCTAATTCAATATCAGAAATTGTTCCAACAAAACTTGCTCCTGTAATATCTGACCAAATAGAACCCTGTTCATCATTTGCAGAAATTACTTTTATTAATTTGCTGTTTTTTAATCCGATAAACAAGACTGTTTTGTTAGTTGTGTAAGGCGAAACTTTCATTACAGACGGTTCAGAATCCATCAAAGAATTCGATATGGTTGCAACACCAACTGTACCAGATAATAAATTAGAATACTTTCTGATGTCATACGAAGATCCGCTAGAATAATTGGAGTATAGCAGGTTTAAATTAGAGTCTAGTTCTTCTGCATTGATAAAATCTCCATAATAGGTAGTTTCTGAATTAATGGTTCTTGTTTGACCATTTGCATAATTATGCAATCGAATTGTTCTATTATAAATATAGTTGGTAATGTAATACCTGTCTGATCCATCTTGATCAAAAATACTCTGTGCTCCATCTCCACCCCAAACTCTTGAAGAACTATTAATACCAGAGCTTGCATTTGCAAACAATTGCGTACCGTTATCTTGGGCACCTGCAATAAAATATTCTCCCGTTAAAGCGGTTGTTGGCGCTACTCCTACCGAATAAAACTGTAGCGTATTGTAGCCCCATTTTCTTCCATAAATATTTGTTCCTCCATTGCTAGAAAAATAAACACCACCATCATTCGCAAAAACCACATTTGGCGATGAAGCATCTGAAAAAGCAACGCCGTGTTGATCTGCGTGTATATATTGATATCCACAGCAATCATTCCATTGGGTCTTTTGACTCCAAGAACTACCGCCATTTGTGGTTTTAAATAAATTGATTCCACCTACATAAAGAAGGTCATCATTTCTTGGATGCAATTTTATCAATAAATTATATCCGCCTTGTCCACGTGTAAAATCATTTGCAGAGATATCTGGGTCTGCATCATTTGGCAATACTAAGGTATTTACTGTTGCAAAATCATCTGTAGTTTTATAAATCCCAACAGGGTTTGTACTTGAACTTATCTGAGCTAATACATAAAAAGTACCCACAGTTAATGCCGATGGTGCAAGCTCTGTTCGTCGTGCATTTGGAATGACATACTTTAAGGTAAATGTAGTACCATCGGTAGATTTAAAAATTGCTCCTCCTCCAGAATTACGACCAATACCTCTATTTGTAGCAACATAAATCGAATTATCCGCAGAAATTTTTACGTTATTTGGTTCGTATAAATCTCCAGAAACCGTTAAAGGAAATGTCATTTTAGTAAAATCAGTACCATTTGTAGATTTGTAGATTCCCATATCTTGAGATCCAAGAGCTACGGATGGTAAGCCTYCTGGATAATAAGAATCTCCAACCGCTACATACACTTCAGAAACACCATTGTTATCTCTAACAGCAATGTCATTTACAAACTGTACACCAGGTACGATATTCCATCCGATACCACCACCGGTTAAGGTTCCGTTTACGCCACTTCCTAAAGCTGCAATTATTGCATTTCCTTCTGCCAATGAAATCATAACAGCAGGAATTGTAATTGTTAAATCATCTCCAATCATTCCGAATGGAGGGGTTGAAACATTATTTACAACAAGTACTGCAATGGCACCAGCATCTTCTGCGCGCCTTACTTTGTCATCAAAATTACAACTACCTCTTCGCATTACAGCAATTTTCCCGTTAAGTGCAGCGGGATTTATTATGATTGTACATGCATCATCATTAGGTGCAGCACCATCATCTACCAAAACTAAGTCTGCTGTAATTGGAGTTAAAATACCACCTCCAAAACCTCTAGAGAGTACTACATTATAATCTCCAGAAATTCCTGCGGGATTATTTACGGTTAAAATTGGTCCTTGGTCATATGCAACTGGGCCTGAAATTCCGCCAAAAAGGTGACTAAAAGTTGCACCACCATCGGTAGATTTCCAAACACCATTTCCGTTTGCAACTCTGGCAGAATAAGATTCTCCAGTTCCTACATACCAAATGTTTGAATCATTAGGGTCTATTGTGATGCACGAAACAGATAGATTTTCAGAAATCCCTACTTGAGTCCAAGAAGAATTTACGTTAGAAATATTTGTATTTTTCCATAGACCACCGCTTACAGCACCAGCAAAAACGGTTTCTTGAGTGGGATCATTAGGGTCAAAAATAATAGCTCTTGTTCTTGCACCTACATTTCTTGGGCCTCTTTCTACCCACGGATTTGAAGCTTCTCCAGGAACTCTTTGCGATGCGCGTTGCTCATCTAGTTGCTTTTGTAAACGAAACACATTTTCTTTGTGTGTTTTTCCTGTAGTTGGATTAATTTCATTTAAAAATTCTTGCTCAAAATAAGCATTGGGCGGTAAGCCTTGTGCTTTTCTCTCTTTTTTAGAGATGTTATCTCTTTTTGTAAATTCATGCTGTTCTAAATAAGTAGCATGTTTTTTTCTAAGAAGTTCTGTTTTAGAAAGGGTCGTTTTTTGTGTTGAATAATTGTATATAAAAGCAATACTCACAACAGTAATAAATGCTAAAAGGATTTTTTTATTCATAATTTTAAATATACTTAAAGGAGTTGCGCTATCAAATAATCTTTTTTCGTTCGTTCGTTTTTAGACACAACTCTAGTTCGCTTGTTTATTGGTGAAGAGCGGAAAAAGAGAAATTGTACTATGTTAAAAAGGATAAATTTYTATTATTTTTTTTGTAAAGAGCGAAAAGAAAAGATAATAGTCTTTATTAGAGTGAATTATAAAAACACAATATATTTAACACTTTTTGCATTTGAATACTTAAAGATGTCTGTTCGAGAATAGGTTTTTTTAAAAAACCAGCGTATGAAAATGACTACTACTCCCTTAAGGACGGTACAGTAGGTGTTTTTAACTATATAACTAGTAAAAAAGAGTACCGCTTCTCGATAGATTTTACGAAAGCTATAGCTTTCGTAAAACACTCGAAGTGACGACGGGATGTCAATACATCAATGGTAATAAAATTTCGAAAAAAATTTTGTATCAAGAACTATCATATTATTTTATTCACTCTGCTACTTAAAATCTTCTGATAGCTATCGGAACGAATTGATGATCCCTTCTTTAAACACTCTTACTGATATTTCACTTTTCTAAGAATCCGCATAGAATCTTTATATTGGATATAAGCAGTTTTGTTTTTTAAGCTTTTTAGGAAAGCTTTTGATTCTTTTAATTGGAGTTTTGCTTTTTCAAATCCATTTAAAGAACAAATCAAATAGGTAGTCGGAAAATTATTGAGGTCTTTTTGTTCCTCTCCTGTCAACACATGGTTTGACTTTAATTTTTCTAAAATAGCATTGTTAGTATTGTAAATATGATGCAAAACTTTTTTGTCATAAGCAGGAGGTTTAAATAATAATTCTTGCACAATATCATGCTTACCATTGTCTTTAAAATGGATGATTGTTTTTTCTAAGGGATAATGTTCGTAACGTTCATTAATTCCTAGTTTCACAAATTCAGTAATGATAAATGAAGAACTGTTGAAAGATATTTTTACTTCATCTAAAGCTGAATAAAATAATCGAACTTGTTCATTAATCAATTCAATATCAACTCTAGAATAAAATATCTTGTCACCTACAAACTTCTTTTTTCCCGCCCAACAAATAACAAACTGCTCTTTAAAAACTTTATACTGAGGTTCATATTCTTCATTGTGATTGTTGATAAAATCGAACACCCCGTCTAAGGTTAATTCAATATTATTACTCGCCGATTTTTCAATAGCATTTACCAATTCTTTATTAGAATTTAACAATTCATAATCGCCATAAATAGGCATAGAATTACTCCCTCTTCTGTAAAAAACAGTTTGCCTTCTGTATTTCCACGCATTCTTTTTAAACGAACTTATTTTAGAAGTAGGATGTATTGTAACCAAACCCACAACTTTGTGTTTTTGAAGTTTTGGAAACCCAACATTTTCGTATTGTACCTTTGGCGGATTGGTGAGATATGCATTTACTAAATGCTGAATTTTACTGTCATCAAAAAAATCGACCCCTAAAATCTTATTGGTTTCATCTTCGACCCCAACAACGATATAAGAATTATTTTCGGGGTTAGAATTAGATAAAGCGCAGATATGTTTAATGAATTTTGCCTTGGCTATTTTATGACTCAAATCTAACTGTTGCTTTTTGTCATAAAAACTATTCTCATCGTTATGTGAGAGTAGTTTTTTTATTAAAAGACGTTTGTTAATCATGTTGATTCTTTGAGTTTTAAAGGTAAATAAATATTTGCAACATAAGACTCTAAATGGTCGCTTTGTCGGAAAGGCTGACGCTACTCAAACAAAAAAGCCGCCTGCTAATAGCAGACGGCTTAATTTTAATTGGCTACTTCTAGCCAACCAAAAATCAACTAACCAAACTTTATCTTATATGCTTTTCTCTTACCAATGATCTTCTTTCTACTTTAGTACGTTTTCTTCCTGCAATACTTACAGGTTCATTTTCATTTGATTCACCACTCTCTCTCATAATCAAAATAAAATCTCTACCAGAAAACTCATAAAAGGTATTGGAATTAACGTGGTATAATTCTATCGTCGCATCATCTAAAACGACTAATTGGAACTCTTCATTGTATCCTAAGTCATAATCTAATGTTAAAATCTTAAAGTTGTCATATCCATCAACATCAAATACTTCATAGGCACCTACATAATCCCAAAATACATTGTTAATTGGAGTTCCTAAATCATCAATTGAAGACTTAAATGTTGCTGAATATTCCAAAGGAAAGGCTAAATAATTTTCACTATCAAAATCATTTGGATCCCCAGTAACACTTCTAAATATTTTTTCCCACCCTTCATATTCTTGTAAAAAATATTCAATGTTGTCATAAAAAACTTTGTCATAATCAAAGTTGTCTCGCTGATAGCCATCCAAATAATAAGTAACATTGTCTAACCTGCTATAAAACGAAATTCTATCATTAGATAATTGACGCACTTCAAAATCAACGATTCCATCCAAATCATGATCAATGGTTAAAGTTGTGCTATAAATGTCGTAGGTTGTGTAATACCCAACTGGGATTCCGAAACCATCACCGGTACTTCCAATTCCCACCAAATTATTGTTAGCATACAAACGTCCATTTCTAAAAGATAAGGTGAATGCAAATGACATGAACGGAATGTCTCCTGTGCCTGTTGTAGCGTTATAATCTACGTACCACAATTCGTAACCGGTCAACAATGTTTCTAAAGAAATTGGTGCAGGTCCTGGTGGAATATCATCTTGATAACAAGACGTAAATACAATTGCCGATAAAATTAGTGTGATATATATTTTGATATTTTTCATAATGATTGGTTTTATGATTTAGCATTCAGTTTTCWAACTCTATGCCAAAAGTGAAATTATTTATTGATATAAAATTACAGGAGCTTTTGTTAATTTAATTTTAAAATACTTGTGCCTATTGTTTTCTTTAAAACAAATAACGGCTTCTTCATTTGACAAATCAAAAGAATTTTTTTTATTCATTACAGGAGCCATATTTCCATATTCTTTCTCAGGATTTTTATGAATGATGATATCCTCATGTACATTCACTTTAGTTTTTATATTGGCGATATAATCTTCACCTCTTTTCAAAAGTGATGCTTTATAATTTCTAAAGTAGATGCTATCAATTTTAATTTTGGAAGCATCAAAATCATCCATAAAAAGTGTGATTGTAATTCCAGATCCGCCACCTCTAACTCCTGCAACCCATTCTTGATACGTAGCTTTTTTAATATTGAACGGAGTTTCTTTTTGAAATTGATAAACTTCTGGCTTCGTGCTATTGCAATTCGATAATCCAAAGATTAGAGTTATTGCTAAAAAGAGTTGAATGAATAGTTTCATAATGATATAAAGTAAATTGTATTTGTTTATGAATAAATCTCGATACAATTTTTCTCTGAAAAATCACTCGATTTGACGTTCATAAAATAATGATGTATAAAGATACAATTTCAATGCCAACAAAAAACCTCATCAGAAATGATGAGGTTTTTATTATTTTGAATAGCACTTCGACAAGCTCAGTGTGACAATTATTTGTCTAATACCAATATAGTTTTGTATTGCCGCATAAATTTTGTATATTTAAGCATGGGAAAAATAGCACGTTTAGACATTTCAGAATCGTTAACAGAGCTTAA
>NVSL01000108.1 GCA_002401215.1 Flavobacteriaceae bacterium
TTTTGTTGCCATCAGAATTTTTTGAATCAGCATTTTTTTTAGCATTATTGAATTTTTTAACCGGGGTTCTTCTTTTCGCAACCGCATCTTATTTTTCTGGAATAATTAGAAAAGGAATGGCTGTTTCTGTATCTATATTGCTAGTCTTAACCCTCCGTTCTATGCCAAATGACCTGTTACAAGGTATTTTTATGCGCAACTCACTTGGCAAGAAAAATCCTGAAACATTGATTTATTTGAATGAAGGGTTAACGACTACTGTTGCGGTTTTCAATGATGATGATGCCAGTCTTGGAATAAAGCGCAAAAGTCTAGTATTGAATGGGGTCAATATGTCAGCAAATCATATGCAGTCTAGGAAGTATATGACCCTGTTGTCCTACATTCCTCTATTGCTTAATGAAAACCCTAAAGATGTTTTGGTAATTTGTTTTGGAACAGGCCTTACTTCGGGGGCGGCAGGAGTTTATCCCGGAATTCATTCTGTTGATGCTGTGGATATTTCTCCCGGCGTGTTTCGTTCTGCAAAATTTTTTAGCGATACAAATTATGATSYTRMMARSRWTSMRWRAKWWYRWAWRRWWRYYMAWRAKKGKWGGAATCANCNMWWWWCWRMTKSMMRMAYMKRTGATGTTWTKMCTGCAGRRMSWMMWYYRYCARCMRRWRMWKRKRYKRTRAWWYTTWATACAAAAGMATATTATGAAAGTYACAAYCAAAAAGGATTTTATCCAGAAGTAAGCATTCAATTTAGTGTAACGGATACGAGTCATTACCACATTCCGTTATTGATAAATCCTTATGGATACTCGACATATAGAGGAAGTTAAAGAGGTTAGAAGTCAACGTCTTTACGAGGATTGAAATGACGACGTAATCTCATTAACAGATTGCCACGTCTTTCGTCCACGCAATGACAAAATAAAAAGCAAACAGATGAAACAAAGTATATCAGCAGAAAAAAAAGCAAACATATTTGGCGATTTAAAAATAGCCAACACCACATTCAATAAAATTTACAGAGGTGATCGCGAAGACCGTCAACCCATTCATACTGTTTATGGTGGAGCTAATTTATTCAAGTCGAATACCACAGATGTGTTGGGTGGAATCGCATTAAAATCACTCTTGCATTATGCTCCAAATTTTATGGAATTCGGAAAAGCATTCCAATTACAAGGGTATGAAAATTTACCTTCAGATGGAAAAGAGCAAGAGGAATTAYTGATGGAACTGAATCGACTTTCAGAGGAGGATTTAAAAAAGCATCCTGCAGGATTTTCATACCGAATCTACAAAAAAGTGATTGCCAAATTAGAGTCAGAAGGTGTTGAGGATTTCAGAATCGACTTTGAAGATGGTTTTGGAAATCGTTCGGATCAAGAAGAAGATGAGACTGCTAAAAATGCTGCGGAGCAAGTTGCAAAGGGAATTGAAGACGGAACTTTATCACCATTTATAGGAATCAGAATAAAACCATTTACCGAAGAATTGAAAGATCGCGGATTGCGAACCTTAGATATTTTTCTATCAACACTACTCACAGCAACTGGAGGAAAACTTCCGAACAATTTTGTAGTAATGTTACCAAAAGTTACGATTCCTGAACAAATTATTGCGATGGTTTCTTTCTTTGAAATTATTGAAAAACAATTCAAAATGGAAGCAGGTTCATTAAAAATGGAGATTATGGTAGAGACGACTCAATCCATAATTGATCACACCGGAGTTAATCCTTTATACCGATTTATTTTGGCGAGTAAAGGGCGCTGTATCGCAACTCATTTTGGGACTTATGACTATACAGCCTCAAATAATATCACGGCGAGCTACCAAGAAATGGATCACGATGTGTGTGATTTTGCACATTATATGACTAAGGTTGCGTTGAATCATACCGGAGTTTGGTTGTCTGATGGAGCGACAAATACGATGCCTATTGGACCACATCGTGGTGACTTAACCGATGCGCAAGAATTGGAAAATAAAATGGTGGTTCATCGTGCTTGGTTAAAAGGATATAAGCACATTCGTCATTCATTATACAAAGGATTATATCAAGGTTGGGATTTGAATCCAGCGCAATTACCGATGCGATATGCAGCAGTCTATGCCTTCTTTTTAGAGAGTTATGACGATGCCGTTTTACGATTAAAAACCTTTGTGGAAAAAGCTGCAAGAGCAACCTTAATTGGCGATACTTTTGATGATGCTGCAACAGGACAAGGTTTGTTAAACTACTTTTTAAAAGCCTTAAATAGTGGCGCAATTTCCGAAGAAGAAGTGTTGGCTACAGGATTAACTTTGGATGAAATTAGAATGAGATCATTCGCTAAAATTTTAAAAGGACGAAGGGGAGAGTAAATTGTCATACATACGAGCCCGATAACTACCTAGTCAGGTATCAAAAAAGGAGTATTGAATTAAGGATTATATTTAAACTTTAACAATTTAATTACAATCCTTAATTCATTTTACTAACTTTAGAAACTATTAAAAACCAATCTAAAATGAAAAAATCACTTTCCTTATTACTGTTTTTTATTGCACTATCACTTTCTTCTCAAGATTTTTCGATGGACATGTTAAAAGATATAAAACCTCGAAATATTGGCCCTGGGGGAATGTCTGGTCGTGTAACTGCAATTGATGTTGTTTTAAACAATCCTGAAGTCATGTATATTGGAACTGCTTCCGGTGGACTTTGGAAATCTGAAAGTGGTGGTATTACTTGGAAACCAATTTTTGAAAACGAAGCAACTGCTTCTATTGGATCTGTTGCGATTCAVCAATCAAACCCATCTGTAATTTGGRTAGGAACTGGTGAAGGAAATCCTAGAAATAGTCTAAATGGAGGTTACGGCGTGTATCGTTCTTTAGATGGCGGGAAAAACTGGGACTTAATGGGACTTGAAAACACCAGACATATTCATAAAATTATCATTGWTCCTACGAATCCGAATGTTGTTTATGTGGGTGCTATTGGTTCGCCGTGGGGAGAACATCCAGAACGAGGTGTTTTTAAAACAGTAGATGGTGGAAAAACTTGGAATAAGATTCTATTTGCGAATAACAAAACTGGTGTGGCAGATATGGTTATGGATCCAACAAATCCAAATAAGTTAATTGTAGCGATGTGGGAACACAAACGTGACCCTTGGTTTTTTAATTCCGGAGGTGAAGGTTCTGGAATTTTTATCACTCATAACGGAGGTGATACCTGGGAAGAAAGAACGGATAAGGATGGCTTGCCAAAAGGAAATTTAGGAAGAATTGGATTGGCGATTGCACCCAATAAACCGAATATTGTTTATGCTTTAATCGAAGCGAAAAAGAACGCTTTGTATAAAAGTACCGATGGAGGTTTCAACTTTAAAAAAATAAATGATAAAGATGATATTGGAAATCGCCCCTTTTATTACAGTGATATTTTTGTTGATCCTCAAAATGAAAATAGAGTATATTCTGTTTATACTTATGTAAATGTATCGGAAGATGGCGGGAAAAATTTCTCACAATTAATGCCAGCTTATGGTGTGGATAATGGAGTTCATCCAGATCATCATGCTTGGTGGATTCATCCAACCAATGGAAACTTTATGATTGATGGAAATGATGGCGGAATGAACATAACTTACGATGGTGGAAAAACGTGGCGATTTATAGGCAACCTTCCTGTTGCTCAGTTTTATCATATTGCAGTTGATAATGAAATCCCGTATAATGTTTACGGTGGAATGCAAGATAACGGAAGCTGGCGAGGCCCTGCTTATATTTGGCGCTCACAAGGAATCAGAAACGATTATTGGCAAGAAATTTCGTTTGGCGATGGTTTTGATGTGATTCCAGATCGTGATAATAGCCGTTATGGTTTTAGTATGAGTCAACAAGGATATGTGAGTCGTTACGATTGGCAAACCGGAAATAACTATACAGTTAGACCAACGCATCCTGATCCTGAAGTCAAGCTTCGATTTAATTGGAATGCGGCAATTAACATAGACCCATTTGATAATAGTACCATTTACTTCGGAAGTCAATTTGTACATAAATCAATTGATAAGGGGTTGACTTGGAAAATTATTTCAGAAGATTTAACGACCAACGATCCTGAAAAACAAAAACAAGATGAAAGCGGTGGAATTACGATGGATGCCACAGGAGCAGAAAATCACACTACTATTTTAGTGATAGAACCATCGCCTTTAGAAAAAAATATGCTTTGGGCAGCTACAGATGATGGACGAGTACATTACACACAAAACGGAGGAGATTCTTGGACAGATGTTTCAAATAATTTATCTGGATTACCAGATGGAAGTTGGATAACTCAAATAAAAGCATCTAATAAAAACAAAGGAGAAGCTTTGTTAGTAGCCAATGATTACCGAAGATTTAACTACACGCCTTATGTTTATAGAACTAGTAACTACGGGAAATCTTGGCAACGAATTGTAGATAAGGACGATGTAATTAGTTACGCCCTTTGCATTGTTGAAGATCCAGTTGAGAGTAATTTATTATTTTTAGGAACCGATGACGGATTGTATGTTTCGATAGATGCTGGAAATAAATGGACAAAATGGACGAACGGATTCCCAACGGTTTCTGTAAAAGATTTAGTAATTCAAGAACGTGAAAACGATTTAGTGATTGGAACTTTTGGGCGCGCAGCTTGGGTTTTGGATGATATTCGACCTTTGCGAGCTATGGCGAAGAATGTAGATTTATTGAAATCGGAAGTGGTTTTATTCGATACTCCAATTGCTTATCAAGCCGCTTATCAGCAACCTACTGGAAGTCGTTTTGGAGGCGATGCTTTGTTTAATGGTGAGAATCGTGACTATGGAGCTTTGATTAAATATTATTTTCAGAATAATTCAGAAGAGGTAGAAAATAACGAGAAAGAAGATGATAATTCTGAAAAAGATGAAGAAACTTCAGATAAAGAAGAGACTGTTGGCAAACACAAAGATTCTCTTTATTTAAAAATTTATAATGGAGACCGATTGATAAGAAGTTTTAAAAAGAAAATACCAGACAGTACAGGAGTTTATACTTGGCAATGGAATTTGGATGAAGCAGGTGTTGATAGTCCTTCTCGTAAAATTAAAGAGCGCAAAAATGAACCCAGTGGAGTTTCGGTTAAACTGGGTACTTATAAACTGGTGCTAAATTATTTGGAAGAGAGTTCAACAAATCAAGTAATTGTAA
Organism: Flavobacteriaceae bacterium; assembly: GCA_002401215.1. Lineage (GTDB taxonomy): Bacteria > Bacteroidota > Bacteroidia > Flavobacteriales > Flavobacteriaceae > Urechidicola. The sequence continues at coordinate 5,212 of NVSL01000108.1, forward strand.
AAAGCGATCCGAGACTAGTCATTTCAGACAAAGCAATTAATGAAACATATCAAGTTCAAAAAGAAATTGAAACGATGAAACAAATTGCTGCAGATGCTGTGAAACAATTAGTTGAAAGTAAAAACACTGCTTCAAAATTCAAAAAAGAAATGACTGCTGAGGATAAAGAAAAGTTCAAAAAACAACTAAAATTAAGTAAAGAAATTATTAAAAAATCCGATTCACTTATTGATTTATTTCTAGGAAAAAAAGATGATCGTCAAGGAATTACAAGTACATCTGTTGTAAATGTGATGGATAGAATTGGTGCCGCAAATTGGTATGCTGGAAGTAGGCCTAATGGAATGACTAAGACGGAAAGTATTTTATTAGAACAAGCCAAAACTCAATTAGAAGCTGTTTTAAAAGAGACTAATTTGTTTTTTGATGAGGATTGGAATTCGTATAAAACAGAAATGAATCAGTTGGATTTGTCTCCTTTCAAAAAAACAAAATCATTTACTACCGAAGAGTAATTGTGATACCTGCGAAGGTGGATACCCAAATTCTAAAAATAAAAAATGTCTTTCCCGTTTATCAGGAAAGACATTTTTTTTAGACCCTAATATTAGGAGTAATTTTAATACTCTGTCCTGTCCACTTTTGCAGCCCATTCATTAAAAACTTCTTGGCCTTCAGCTTGTAACATCTGAACAAATTTTACCTGACGATTTCCAATAGGTTTGTCCAATTCTTCATATATAAACTGATCGTCAAAATCAATTTTTGCAGCATCCACTTTATCACACGCATAAAAAACAGCTTTCGGACGTGCCCAATAAATGGCACCCAAACACATCGGGCAAGGTTCGCAAGATGTATAAACGATGCAATCATCTAATTGAAAAGTTCCCAGTTTTTCACATGCTTTTCTGATGGCAACAACTTCGGCATGTGCGGTTGGGTCGTTGGTAGATGTTACGCGGTTAAATCCCTCGGCAATAATCTCTCCATCCTTTACTACCACTGCTCCAAAAGGACCTCCGGCATTAGAATTCATTCCCTCTTGTGAGAGCTTGATAGCTCTTTTCATAAATTTTATATCGTTTTCTGACATGTCGATTTTTGTATTTTTAGTTAATTTTTTTCGGACTACAAATATAGAAAACAAACCTAAAGCGAAACTGTTTTTTTTCGGATTGATTGCGCCATAAATAGTAGATGAATAATCATCCTATTATTTAATTGTGATAATGATAAAATATATGTTT
>NVSL01000109.1 GCA_002401215.1 Flavobacteriaceae bacterium
AACAGAAGGTATTTTGGAGAAAAAATATTTGATAGACTAATAATAGCAAGCATTACAGCAAGTGGTGCTTAAGCGGATATACAGTAAAGAGAAAATTGTATCGAGAACAAATATAGTTTTTGAAAGAAAATGATGTCATTCCGACAAAGCGATTTTTTGAGCGACGAGGAATCTCATGATTATTAATAGTATTTTTCATTACAAATTTACAATAAATTTAAAGATTTCCCCAACCCTTCCGTCACGCTTGGGCGTGCCACCTTCCTTTTAAAAGGTAAGGAATTTAGCAATTATTATAAATCAGTAAAATAGCCTCCTCTGTGAAACTCTGTGTTTTCTCCGTGAATCTCTGTGAAATAATAGARCAATAAAAAAAGTCCCATTTACAAGAAGTAAACAGGACTTTTAAGAAGTTAACCAAACTTCCAACTNAAAAATTAGTTTTAGAAACAATATTTGTTTTCAGCAATCACTTTGGCGGCAATTACATTTTTAAGAGCAATGGTATTCGGAGCATTTACATATTTTGTAAAACGCTTCAATCCCATTAACATCATACGTTGTTCGTCACCTTCAGAAAAATACATAATCGCTTCTTTTCCGTTTAGGCTGATTTTTTCAACAGCATGAAATAGATTTAATTTCGCCATCGCAATTTGTCCTTCGGCTTCTTTTTCCGAAGTTCTTTTCATCACTTTTTCAGCTTTTAAAATCGCAGATTCTGCCATGTAAATTTCTATCATGATTTCAGCAGCAGCTAAAATTAATTGCTGATGAGAGTCTAAATCCATTCCGTAAGTCTCAACAGCTTTTCCTGCAACCATCAAAAAAGCTTTTTTCAATTTTACAATCATTGCTTTTTCTTCTGACAATGTTTCAGAAAAATCTGGAGTGTCAAAAGAAGGAATTCCCATCAGGCTACCACCAACTTCCATTGCGGGAGTCATCAAATCAATATCTCCTTTAAATGCTTTTTTAAGCAACATTCCAACAGTTAATAAACGGTTTATTTCGTTGGTGCCTTCGTAAATTCTAGTGATACGTGCATCTCTCCAAGCGCTCTCCATCGGAGTCTCAGTTGAGAAGCCCATTCCACCAAAAATTTGAATCCCTTCATCCGAAACAAACTGTGAAGTTTCAGATGCATATACTTTAATCATTGCGCATTCGATAGCGTATTCTTGGAAAGCGTCTAACTCAGCTTCTTCATGYGCTTTTCCGTTTGCTCTGTGTTCGTCAATTTTATTTTGGATATCTTTTGCAGCTCTGTAACACGCAGCATCACTAGCAAAAGTCCGTGTACTCATTTCTGCAAACTTCTTTTTGATTGCTCCAAACTCAGAAATAGCAGTTTTAAATTGCTTGCGTTCTGTTGCGTATTTTGCAGATTCGGTGATAATTCTTCTACTCGCATCTAAACATGCAGCACCCAATTTTATACGTCCAACATTTAAAGAATTTAAAGCGATTTTAAAACCAGCTCCACGAGTTGATAACATATTTTCTGCAGGAATCAACGTATCACTAAAAAACACTTGTCTTGTTGATGATGCTTTAATCCCGAGTTTATCTTCTTCTTCTCCTAAAGTAACTCCATTCGGATTTTCTTTGTCATAATCTAAAATAAATGCGGTGATATTTTTATCATCTTCAATTCTTGCAAACACAATAAATATTTTAGCAAATCCTGCATTCGAAATCCACATTTTTTGCCCGTTGATTTTATAATGTTTGCCATCAGCAGTTAATTCAGCAGTTGTTTTTCCAGAGTTGGCATCACTACCAGCACCAGGTTCTGTCAAACAATACGCGCCAAAAGTGTCGGAAGTTAATTGAGGTAAATATTTTTGTTTTTGATCTTCAGTTCCATACAAGTAAATCGGCATGGTACCAATACCAGTATGTGCTCCGAAGGCAGTTCCTAGTGAACCCGTTGCAGCAGAAATATAATCAGTCACTAACATTGTTGAGACAAATCCCATTCCGATACCGCCGTATTCTTCAGGAATTGAAACTCCTAAAAAGCCCATTTCGCCAGCTACACCCATCAACTCTTCAGTCAAGGCATAATCTTTCTTTTCGAACCTATCTTTCTTCGGCCATACTTCGCGGTCAATAAATTCTACCACCGCTTCTTTCATCATTTGTTGCTCTTCTGTAAACTCTTCGGATATAAAAATATCTTCTGATTTTACTTCTTTGATTAGGAATTCTCCTCCTTTTATTGTGTTCATAATTGGCCCCTTAATCCCCAAAGGGGAAACTACAGGGTAGTAGTTTTTTAGATGTTAATATTCTTTTTAATCACGTTTTCGTACCTCCCTTTGGGAGGGTTAGGGTGGGCTTTTATTTCAAAAATTCATAAACCCCCGCAGCACCTTGTCCGGTACCAACACACATGGTTACGATTCCATATTTATTTTTTCTTCTTCGCATTTCATTGAAAAGTTGTACCGATAATTTTGCTCCTGTACAACCTAGTGGATGCCCTAAAGCAATCGCACCACCATTTACATTTACGATATCTTGATTCAATCCTAATTCACGAATTACCGCCAACGATTGTGAAGCGAAAGCTTCATTCAACTCAAATAAATCGATATCTTTTATTGACAATCCTGCTTGCTTCAATGCTTTTGGAACTGCAGCGACAGGTCCAATTCCCATGATTCTTGGTTCAACTCCCATGGCTGCATACGAAACCATTCTTGCAACAGGTTCGATATTTAATTCTTTCACCATCTCTTCGCTCATCACCAAAACAAAAGAAGCGCCATCACTCATTTGTGATGAATTACCTGCAGTTACTGATCCTCCTGCAGCAAATACGGCTCTTAATTTTGATAAAGCTTCTACTGATGTTCCTCTTCGTGGTCCTTCATCATTAGAAACGGTATATGTTTTTGTCTGCTTTTTGCCATCACTTCCAATAAAAATTTGCTCCACATCAATCGGAACGATATCATCTTTAAAGATACCGTTGCCCAAAGCGTGCAATGCTTTTTTATGTGAATTGTAAGCAAACACATCTTGATCTTCTCTCGAAACATTGTATTGTTTTGCAACCGCCTCTGCAGTCAATCCCATTCCCCAATAATAATCTTCGTTTCCTTCTTTTGCTGATTTGTAATTCGGCACCGGACGGTAACCTCCCATCGGAATATAACTCATACTTTCGGCTCCACCGGCAATAATGCAATCTGCCATTCCAGACTGAATTTTAGCTGCTGCAATTGAAATAGTTTCCAATCCTGAAGCGCAATATCTATTCACGGTCATCCCCGGAACATCATCAATTTTTAATCCCATTAAAGAAATTAATCGCCCTATATTTAAGCCTTGTTCAGCTTCTGGCATTGCGTTACCAACGATTACATCGTCAATTCTTGTTTTGTCTAATTGCGGAACATCCTGCAAAAGACGCTCAATCGTTTCTGCCGCCAATTCATCGGGTCTCTTAAATCGAAAAACCCCTTTAGGTGCTTTCCCAACTGCGGTTCTGTATCCTGTTACTATATATGCTGTTTTCATAATTTTGTATTTTGTTGTCTGTTGCTAGTTGTTGGTTATCATTTCTAACAACTACCATCCATCAACTATTAACTAATTGCGAAACTTTAGTTTCGCAACGGTTTCCCAGTTTTTAACATATGCTCAATTCTTTCCAAAGTTTTGCGCTCTGTCATTAAGCTCATAAAGGCTTCTCGTTCTAAATCTAATAAATATTGTTCTGATACAATTGTTGGTTCAGATAAATCTCCACCTGCCATCACATATCCTAATTTATCAGCTATTTTTTTATCGTGAGCAGATGCGTAATGTCCTTTTTCTAAACTGTCGGTTCCTACTAAGAACATCCCCAAAGCTTGCTGTCCTAAAACTTTTACTTGTTTCGGAACAGGTTGCGTATAGCCATCTTCTAACATTAAAATAGCATGACGTTTAGCCGTTGCAATTTGTCTGTCTTTGTTGATGACTACGATATCTTTACCGTGTTTTAAGAATCCTAAATCATAAGCTTCGTGTGCAGAAGTTGCTACTTTTGCCATCGCTACATTGATGAAATAATCACGGAGTTTATTCAACTTAACATCGTCTTTTAACAAGCCTTCTGATGCTCTTACTGCCATCTCTTTTGATCCAGCTCCACCGGGAATAATACCCACTCCAAACTCAACCAAACCGATATAAGTTTCTGCAGCAGCAATCACTTTATCAGCGTGCATTGTCATTTCACAAGCACCTCCAAAAGAGTAGGCATGTGGTGTAATTAATGTTGGACAAGATGAATAACGCAAGCGCATTACCGTATCTTGGAAGTATTTTGTAGCGAAATTTAACTCCTCATATTCTTGCTCAACCGCCATCATAAATACCATTGCTAAATTTGCTCCGACAGAGAAATTCGCTCCTTGATTCCCGATGATTACCGCATCGTATTCTGTTTCTGCTAAATCGATTCCTTTGTTGATAGCTGCTAAAACTTCGCCACCAAGGGTGTTCATTTTTGATCTGAATTCTACATTCAAAACACCATCACCTAAATGTTGAATAGCGGCTCCACTATTTTTCCAAATAGTTTTTGCCTCTCTAATATTGTCTAAAATGATAAATGCATCTTGCCCCGGAATTTTCTCTTGTGATTTTGTTGGAATTCCATAATAGTATTTTGCTCCGTCCTTAATAGTATAGAAAGCTGTATTTCCTGACGCCAACATTTCAGTAATCCAAACTGCAGGTTCGTGCCCTTCGGCTTTCATCAACTCAATTCCTTTTTCTACACCAATCGCATCCCAAACTTGGAATGGTCCGTGTTCCCAACCAAATCCTGCTTTCATAGCATCATCTAATCGGTAAATCTCATCAGAAATTTCTGGTATTCTATTTTGAACATAGGCAAACATTGCTGCAAAGTTCTTGCGATAGAACTCACCCGCTTTGTCTTTTCCTTTGATAAGGATTGCAAAACGGTCGATGACATTGTCAACATTTTTTGTCAATTCTAAAGTTGCAAATTTTGCTTTTTTCTTTGGACGATATTCCAACGTATCTAAATCTAACGACAGGATTTCTTTTTTCCCATCTTTTACAACTCTTTTATAAAAACCTTGTTTTGTTTTGCTTCCTAACCAGTTGTTTTCCATCATCGTTTCGATGAATGTAGGAAGTTTAAATAAGTCATGTGCTTCATCTTCAGGACAGTTTTCGTACAATCCGTTTGCAACATGAACCAAAGTATCTAAACCTACAACATCAACAGTTCTAAAGGTTGCGGACTTTGGGCGACCAATTAATGGCCCTGTTAATTTGTCAACTTCTTCAATGGTCAATCCCAATTCTTTTACTTGGTGGAATAGGCTCATGATGCCGAAAATCCCCACTCTGTTTCCAATAAATGCTGGAGTGTCTTTTGCTAAGACCGAAGTTTTTCCTAAGAATTTTTCGCCATACATCATCAAGAAATCAGTAACTTCTTGTTTGCAATCTGGTCCAGGAACAACTTCAAAAAGTTTTAAATATCGTGGTGGATTAAAGAAATGCGTCACAGCAAAATGTTGCTGAAAATCTTCACTTCTACCTTTATTCATAAATGAAATAGGAATTCCAGAAGTGTTCGATGTAATCAAGGTTCCCGGTTTACGGTACTTTTCAATACTGTCAAAAACTTGTTGTTTGATGTCTAATCGTTCAACCACCACTTCCATAATCCAATCTACATCTGCAACTTTATGAAGGTCGTCGGTTAAATTCCCGGTCGAAATTCTGCTTGCAAATTTTTGATCATAAATAGGAGAGGGCTTCGATTTTAATGAAGCTTTTAAAGAATCATTTACAATTCTGTTGCGCACACTTTTCGACTCTAAGGTCAAGCCACTTGCTTTTTCTTTATCGGTGAGTTCTCTCGGAACGATGTCGAGTAATAAAACTTCGACGCCGATATTTGCAAAATGGCAAGCGATTCCAGAACCCATGATTCCAGACCCGATGACTGCTACTTTTTTAATACTTCTTTTCATTCTATATATTACTTTAATGAATTTTTTATTTATCAGGATTAAAAATTTCCCGTTTACTTATCAATTCGTTGATGGTGTCCATCACCTCAAAAAAGTGATTCAATTTTGTTTCAGATACATTCGCTTTTACAGCCTCATTAAATTTAATTACAGTAACTTTTGATATTTCTCGCTTGTCTTTTCCGTAATCGGTCAACTTGATTAAAACACCTCTACCATCCTCCGGATTTTTTTCTCGGCAGATGGCACCTTTCTCTTCCATGGTTTTTAAAATCCTCGATAAACTCGTTGGTTCCATTCCCATTTGTGGTCCTAATGCCGTTGATGGCGTACCGTTTTCATAATCAATATTCAGTAAAACAAAAGCCATTGCCATGGTACTATCGTGCTTATTGGCTTGTTCGTTATACATTTTTGCCACTGCTTGCCATGTTGCTCTGA
>NVSL01000005.1 GCA_002401215.1 Flavobacteriaceae bacterium
AAATTTGTTAATTATTTTAAATGACAACACCATGGGAATCGACCCAAGTGTAGGTGCACTAAAAGAATATTTTGCAAATTATTTCCATCTATTGGGCCTGAATAATTAAAATTCAAGGCTTCGATAATATTATTTTTTCTAACGGATTTTCCTGCTTTTACATTTGCAAAATATTCTTTTAGTGCACCTACACTTGGGTCGATTCCCATGGTGTTGTCATTTAAAATAATTAACAAATTTGCATCGGTAACTCCGGCATGATTCAATCCTTCAAATGCCATTCCTGAGGCAATAGAAGCATCACCAATAACAGCGATATGTTGTTTGTCAAACTCTCCTTTTAAGTTCGATGCAATCGCCATTCCAAGTGCCGCAGAAATTGAAGTTGAGCTATGTCCTACCCCAAAAGCATCGTATTCACTTTCACTTCTTTTCGGGAATCCTGAGATTCCTTTGAACTGTCTGTTGGTATGAAAAATCTTTTTTCTACCCGTCAATATTTTATGTCCGTAGGCTTGATGTCCAACATCCCAAACTAACAAATCATTGGGTGTGTCAAAAACAAAATGGAGCGCAACTGTTAATTCTACCACGCCTAAACTAGCACCTAAATGCCCTTCTTTGGTAGCGACAATTTCAATTATAAATTGTCTTAATTCTTTAGCGACATGGTGCAAATCTTCTTTTGAAAGTTTACGTAAATCTTTAGGATTGTTGATATGTTGCAGCAAATTACTTTTCACAAAACAAAACTACGACTATCTTTGCCAGATGCAAAATCCATTTGACGATACTTATTTTATGAAACGTGCTTTACAAGAGGCACAACATGCCTATGATTTGGGCGAGGTTCCGATTGGGGCGGTGATTGTTTGTAAAGATCAAATTATTGCACGAGCTCACAATTTAACGGAGACCTTAAATGATGTTACTGCGCATGCCGAAATGCAAGCGTTTACTTCTGCTTCTGATTTTTTAGGCGGAAAATATTTAAAGGAATGCACCTTATATGTTACTATTGAACCTTGTCAAATGTGTGCAGGGGCAAGCTATTGGTCACAAATTAGTAAAATTATTTATGGAGCTAGAGATGTGCAACGTGGATGTATTTCTATGAAAACTACCTTACATCCAAAAACAAAAATGATGGGTGGGGTTCTAGAAGAAGAATGCGGAAAATTATTATCTCGCTTTTTTGTTGAGAAACGCAATTTGAATTGATTGTTTTATAATGCGTCATTGCGAACCTTAGTGAAGCAGTCTCTTCCTTATATTTAAACAGAATGCTTCGGTCATAAACTTTGACTCCGCTCAGTTATTTCTTTTTTGCAAAGACAAATAAAATTTCACTTCTGATTTTCTCGATCTCGCATCCTATCCAAACTTTCTTTGGTAATCATATAATCCTTTACATCTTTCCCTTTCCAATGTCGATAAATAAATAAGGGAATCACAATAAAAAAAAGGCCTACAACTCCAAAGCCAATAAACTTTTCTGAAAATTCACTCTCAATTAAAAATCCTGTGAAGATACTTGTAAAGGATAGAATTGCTAAAATTGATATAATGTATTTCATTGTTGAATTCTAATTGGTAACCTGAATTAATTTACGACGATAAGCTGTTAATAATCTCGATTTAGAAATAAATCCAAAGTATTTTCCGTCCTTTATCACTACTAAATTCCAAGCGCCTGAACTTTTAAATTTATTTAAAATAACCTCAGCAGAATCCTTTTCATAATAGATTATATCCGAAGCAGATTGCATCAAACTTCTCACTTTTACGGTATCGTAAAGTGATTTATCAAACATGATTCCGCGGATATCATTCACAGTTAAAATTCCTAAAAACTCATGTTCTTCATTGACTACCGGAAAATGATTTCTAGATGATTTTGCCACAGCAGTATTTACGATTTCACCCAAAAGCATCTCGGGAGTTAAAATTACAAAATTAGTTTCTATCACTTTGTCAATATCTAACATCATCAACACATTCTTGTCTTTATCATGTGTAATCAATTGTCCTTTTTTCGCTAATTCTGCTGCATAAATATTATGCGGAATATAATGTCTTGTAATCAAAAAGGAAATGGAAGAAACAATCATCAAAGGAATAAATAATTCATATCCACCAGTAATTTCAGCAATCAAAAATATCGCAGTTAGTGGTGCTTGTAAAACTCCTGCCATTAATCCTGCCATACCAACCATGGCAAAATTTGTTAATGATAATTGATGATTAAATAGGTTGCTGTAATTCACAATCATTGCCACCAAATAGCCAGAAATACTGCCTGTAAAAAGTGTTGGGGCAAATACACCACCCACTCCACCAGCACCAAAAGTAAATGACATGGCAACTACTTTAAATAAAACCAATCCAACAAGCARCGCTGCAACAACCCAAATTTCATCAGAAACTGTATGGAAAATATTGTTGGTAATGACCTCAGAAATATTTCCTCGCAACACATTATTGATGGTTGTAARACCCTCACCAAAAAGAGGCGGAATAAAATAAACGATGATTCCTAAAGACACTCCTCCAATCAATAATCGTTTATACGGACTTCCAAATCGTTTGAAAAACATTCGGAATGCAAAATATATTTTGCTAAAATAAATAGAGACTGAGGCGGTAATTACACCTAATAATACGTAGAAAAAAACATCGTTCAAAGCAAATTTATCCTGAACATCAAAGTGTAATAAAACGTCATCGCCAAAAAAGAAATATGAAGTTAAAATTGCTGTAATTGATGCCAGTAATAGTGGAATCATAGACGCTAAAGTCAGCTCTAAACTAAAAATTTCTACTGCAAAAACAATCGCTGCAATGGGCGCTTTAAAAATTGATGCCATGGCACCCGCTGCTGCTGCCCCAATTAAAAGGGTTCTTGTATTTTGATTTAAGTGAAAAAACCGTGCAAAGTTAGAACCTAATGCTGCGCCTGTTGCAACTGTTGGCCCCTCCAAACCTACTGACCCTCCAAAACCAACGGTTAACGGAGCGGTAATTAAAGACGCCCACATTTGGTGTCTTGGCATCAATCCTTTTAATTTTGAAATAGAAAATAATGTAGATGGAATTCCGTGACCTACCGGTTTTTTAATTACATATTTTATAGCCCATAAAACTAATAGCAATCCTATAATCGGGAAAATAAAATAGAATACTTGATGGATGTTTTTTATAAACTCCCCTTCTAATAATTCCTTAATTAAGTGTGTTAAATTTTTTAAAGTTACCGCTCCTAACCCTGCGAGTAATCCAATAATTGCCGCTGCAATATTGACAAATTGCGTATTAGAAATATGTTTGTATTTCCATTTTAAAAATTTGCGAAAAAGTTCAGTAGATTTTGGCATTTGCTTTTAACTAGCTAATAAAATTGTTCGTTATTCTTTATTAACAGCGATGCTTTCAATATCTCTATCAAACAAATACAAACCTCCTTTATCGCTTCCAATAATTTTAAATTTGTCTAAAATAGTCCTTGCCAATGCTTCTTCTTCAGCTTGTTCAGAAACATACCATTGCATAAAATTATGCACCGTATAATCTTTTACTTCTAAACATTGAAACACAATTTTATGGACATTATGAGTAACTGTTTCTTCGCTTTTTAAAAAGGTAGAAAAAATATCTTGCAAAGAATCAAATTCACTTTTTGATTTATCTAAAGCAGGAATCACCGCTTCACCTCCACGCTCATTGATGAATTTTATCAACTTAATCATGTGCATTCTTTCTTCTTCTGACTGTCCGTAGAAAAAATTTGCGACTCCGTTAAATCCGTTTATTTCTGCCCAAGAAGCCATCGATAAATATTGCATAGAAGCGTTTGCCTCTAATTTAATTTGCGAGTTCAGTGCTTCAACTATCGTTTTAGATATCATAATAAATAAGGTGTTTTGATTATATGTTCAAAGTTAGTAAATATAAATATGTCCGTCTGAGCTTTTCGAAGACTCTCTGTGAGCCAGTAATACAAAACTTCGACAAGCTCCGTTTGACACTTTTTTATGATTTTAAGTTCAACATTAAACTCAATTCTGTTAATTGTTTATCGTCAATTGGTGCTGGTGCATCAATCATTACATCTCTACCCGAGTTGTTTTTTGGGAATGCAATAAAGTCGCGAATCGTTTCTTGTCCGCCTAAAATAGCAACCAATCTGTCCAGCCCAAATGCCAAACCTCCGTGTGGTGGTGCCCCATATTCAAAGGCATCCATTAAGAAACCGAATTGTGCTTTGGCATCTTCATCAGAAAAACCAAGATGCTTTAACATGGTTGCTTGCATTTGCTTGTCGTGAATTCTGATAGAGCCTCCACCGATTTCATTTCCGTTCAAAACCAAATCGTATGCATTTGCTTTTACCTCTCCTGGGTTGGTGTCTAACAATTCCATTTGTCCCGGTTTTGGAGATGTAAACGGATGGTGCATTGCATGGTAATGTCCTGTTTCTTCGTCCAATTCTAACAACGGGAAATCTACTACCCATAATGGTGCAAATACTTTTGGATCTCTCAAGCCTAAGCGTTCTGCCAATTCCATTCTCAAAGCACTCAATTGTGCTCTCACTTTATTTTTATCTCCTGATAAAATACAAATTAAATCTCCTGATTTAGCTCCGGTAACTTCTGCCCATTTTGCCAAATCATCTTGATCGTAAAATTTATCTACTGATGATTTAAAACTACCATCATCATTGCAACGAGAATAAACCATTCCGAGTGCTCCAACTTGTGGTCGTTTTACCCAGTTAATTAATTTATCTATTTCTTTTCTGCTGTAAGAATTCCCTCCAGGAACCGCAATTCCAACAACCAATTCTGCATTGTTAAATACGCCGAAATCTTTGTGTTGTGCCACTTCATTCAGCTCACCAAACTTCATATCAAAACGGATATCTGGTTTGTCATTTCCATAGATACGCATCGCATCATCATACTGCATTCTTGGGAAATCTCCCACCTCAACACCGTTGATTTCTTTTAGTAGATGACGTGTCATTCCTTCAAAAACATTCAAGATATCTTCCTGCTCAATAAACGCCATTTCACAGTCAATCTGTGTGAATTCTGGTTGTCTATCGGCACGTAAATCTTCGTCTCTAAAACATTTTACAATCTGAAAATACTTATCCATTCCACCCACCATCAATAACTGTTTAAAGGTTTGAGGAGATTGTGGCAATGCATAAAATTGTCCTTCATTCATACGACTTGGCACCACAAAATCCCGCGCTCCCTCAGGAGTAGATTTGATTAAATATGGAGTCTCTACTTCTATAAATCCATCCGAAGATAAATAGTTACGAACAGCTTGCGTTACTTTAGCTCTAAAAATTAAATTGTTTTTTACAGGATTTCTACGGATGTCTAAATAACGATATTGCATACGCAACTCTTCGCCTCCATCTGTGTCATCCTCAATTGTAAAAGGAGGTGTTTTAGAAGCATTTAAAATAGTCAATTCTGAAACCAAAATCTCGATATCTCCCGTTTCCATTTTTGGGTTTTTAGACACGCGTTCAATCACGGTTCCTTTTACCTGAATCACAAACTCGCGCCCTAAAGATTTAGCAGTTTCAAAAACAGCAGCATCGGTACGCTCTTCATCCAAAATTAATTGGGTAATTCCGTAACGATCACGCAAATCAACCCAAATCATAAATCCTTTATTTCGCACTTTTTGCACCCATCCAGAAAGGGTAACTTCTTCATTTACATCGGCTAAACGCAATGCTCCGTTTGTATGACTTCTATACATAATTCTCTTAAAAAATTGATTGCAAATTTAGTGATTAATTGGTATGCCTACTAATCGTGTAAAAGATTGTTTCTATATTTGTTTTAAATCCGATTGAATTTATGTTTGACCGAAAAACTATTCATCAAATAACCACTATTTCACTTTTCAGTTTGTTGATTCTGACAGGGATTTTATACTTCGTTTTTTATGAAGAATTAGTTTTCTATTTTAAACAATATGGATATCCAACCTATTTAATTTATCCACTCGCAATTGCAAAAATTGTTGGGTCTTTGGTGATTTTATTTAGTAAGAATCGATTCTTAAAAGAACTCACTTATGCAGGATTTTTCTTCAATTTTGTATTGGCTTTTTTTGCGCATGTGATGATTGGTGAGGTTGATCCGTTTCCGAGTATTTCTATAGCGCTGTTGTTGACTTCTTATTTTACACGAGAAAATTCGTCTTTGCGATGAGGTACGAAGAAGCAATCTGTTTGTCGTTTCCATAATGAGATTGCTTCACTATGTTCGCAATGACGGAATTTAAATCTCTCATTTTAATGCGACCCTGAAACGAGTTCAGGGTGACGAAAGGGTCAGTTTTTCTTCGTAACTTCGCGTTTTAGAAAACACACAAATGTCCAAATTATATTTAGTCCCAACACCCATCGGAAATCTTGACGACATGACTTTTAGAGCTATCAAAGTTTTAAAAGAAGTTGATTTAATTTTAGCTGAAGACACTCGTACTTCAGGAAAATTATTAAAACATTTTGAAATTGCTACACACATGCAATCGCATCACATGCACAACGAACATAAGATGGTGAACAGAATTGTGGACAGAATTAAAAGCGGAGAAACAGTAGCTTTAATTTCTGATGCCGGTACTCCCGCAATTTCTGACCCTGGATTTTTATTGACGCGTGCTTGTATTGAAAATAATATTGAAGTAGATTGTTTACCCGGTGCAACGGCATTTGTTCCTGCCTTAGTCAATAGTGGATTGCCAAATGATAAATTTATTTTTGAAGGTTTTTTACCTGTAAAAAAAGGACGACAAACACGATTAAAAATCTTAGCCGAAGAAACTAGAACTATGATTTTTTATGAATCTCCTCATAAATTAATAAAAACCTTAGGGCATTTTTCAGAGTATTTTGGAGCAGATAGACAAGTTTCTGTGTCTCGCGAATTGACAAAATTGTTTGAAGAAACCATCCGTGGAACTGCAACCGAAGTTTTGGCACATTATACTAACAAGCCTCCCAAAGGGGAAATTGTGATTGTGGTTGCTGGGAAAAAATAAAAATTACTTTTAAAAAATCAAAAAATGGAAATACCAAAATTTCACGAAACTTTCAACCCTATATTAGAAATTTTAAAAAATGGGGAGGTCATTCATCATCGAGAAATGGCAAAAAAAGTTATACATAAATTTTATTCTAATTTACCAAAAGAATTGTTGGAGCAAAAAACAAAAAGTGGTGATGTGTTAATTTTGAATAGAATTGCATGGGGAAAATCTTATCTAAAAAAAGGAGGATTTATTCTTTTTCCGAAAAGGGGGATGGTTCAAATAACCGAAAAAGGGAAAAACTCTTTAAGTGAAAAACTTAACCTGAAAGATGTAGAGCAAAGCGAGAATTATCTCAATTTTTATTCAAGTGAGAATTCCAAAATAAAAACACAGATTCCTGAAATTAAAAATGCAACTCCACAAGATTTAATTGATGAAGGGTTTACAATTATTGAAGRMKWKAWTAAMAAKGAWTTATTAGAAAAACTAAAAACAATTGATCCGTTTTATTTTGAGAAAGTTATTCTAATCCTGTTAAAAAAAATGGGGTATGGTGAGTTTAAAGAAACCCCTAAAACAGGAGATGGAGGAATTGATGGAATTATAAACGAGGACAAATTAGGGTTAGATAAAATTTATATTCAAGCAAAAAGATACGGAGAAAATAAGGTGCGTGAAAAGGATATAAGAAATTTTATTGGTGCTATGAGCGGAGATACCAGTAAAGGGGTTTTTGTAACAACATCTAATTTTGATAAGGGAGCAATGAAAAAAGCAAATGATGCCCATCACAAAATTATTCTAATTGACGGAAAAAAATTAGTAGACCTAATGCATGAATTTAATGTTGGTATTCAAATTAAGTCTATTTACGAAATAAAAGAGCTAGATCAGGATTTCTTCGATGGTGAATAAAATATTATCCATAACTAACCTCGCTCCCACACGATTTTACCTCAAATCCGCAAGTCTAATCTAATTGGTAAATTTGAAATATAATCATATCATTTTTAACATTTACAGCTTGATGTTTTTTTATTGACAGATTTTAGAGCATAGATTATCCCTTGTACTTTTAATCAGTGCTTTTTAGAACTCAAGAATTAAAGAACATTTACTTCAAATTACATTTAAGTTTTGAATGCTATTTTACCGTATATTCTTAGATACATTTGCCTTGATTTTTTTATCCATTTTGCAGGAATAGTGATAAACCTAAAGATGAATTTTTTCAATCTGAATGATGGTTTAAGGTTATATGTTCTCTTCGAAAAATAATTGATTAAATAGTGATAGATATTTTTACAGATAGCTGTCATAATCAAGTACACATTGTTTTGGGACAGTTTTGAAAATGGAAGTTTATTCCATCCAAAATCATACTTAAGAACTTCAAATTCTCTTTCAATTGCTCCACGATTATTATAAAAGAAAACTATTTCATCCGTGGTCATTTGTTTATCGTTTGTAATTATTGATGAGTAAAAAAAGGCTTCAGAAGTAAATATATTCACTTGTCCATCCCTTCTTTTCTCTTTAGTAACTATCAGTCGATATTCTTTTACGTTTTGACTTTCCTTTAGATCTCTTGCAGCCCGAGCGAAGGGAGTAAAAGTAGTTTCTCCTCGATAGATTTGATTTTCAGGATTACCTACAATTTTCCAACTTTTAATACTTGAGATTGCTCTTTCAAGTACTTGGCTCATTCTTGCTCTAACATAAAAGGTGTCCGAATATTTATCAATAGTTTGAATAGTCTTCCAATTGTATGAAGCGCTATCAGCTCTGAATTTTGAAATCTTTATATTGTTTTCAAGCAAGAGTTCAAACATTCTTTTCAAGGTATCTTCTTGCAAGACATGGGCTGTGCTATTACCGTTTCTATTTTCAACAAAAACAACCTTCGAGCCAATCAGCCCTACACCAGGTTGATAACCTGTTTCATTCTTATATGTACGCAAAGCATCTTTTTTACCAGTATAACAAATTGTATTATCGTAATCCAAAATGTTCTGACCATTAAAGGTCATTGGAAAAAGACGTTTTAATAGCCTCAAATTTAAGTTGTTTAATAGTGGATCTATAGCAAATTCATGAATGTATTTTGCTCTTTTTGGTTTGAAATGTGTTACAGGAACAGCTATTTGTTTTAGTCGATTCAATATTCGATCTGGACTTGGTACTGAGAAATAAGGAACTTGCGATAATGAAGGTTTAAAATTATCCGATAAGTCTTCAGCGCAATCTCCACCACAATAAAAAACAGACCAATAACTATAGAGTATATCTCTCCAGTCATACTGACTCTGTTTACTTAACGCAGGTAATTCTTCGTTCAGAATAGCACCTATTTTAAGCCTATCTAATTCCTCAATTACAAAATTTAAGCCGCCAAAAGGATTAATTGTTGATGATTGTTGTATTTTCATGATGGTCTTTATTAGCATCACCAATTTAGGTGAAAACACCATTACTGTAAAACTTTGTTTTATAAAGTTTTACAGCCATTTTTTATGACAACTTGCGGATTTGAGGTTTTATCGTGTGGTTTTTTTMWMKAATSMRNATGNAANCKMKWAYYASYRMWMTTAATMACMYTTSATCTKNAAATCAACAAACTCAAATTTACCGCCACTAAATAATCCTTTATCCGATAATTTTAAATCAGGAATTACCAACAAAGCCATAAAAGACAATGTCATAAAGGGTGCTTTTAAACCAGACCCCAATTCTTTTGCCATGGCGTCAATTTCTTGGTAGGCTTTTCCTGCAGTCCATCCATCTTGGTCGCTCATGATTCCTGCAACTGGCAATGCTAATGATTTTTGTTGTTCGCCATTTACAGCGCAAACCCCACCTTTATTTTTGATAAGAAGGTTTACCGCTTTACAAATTTCTTCGTCCGATGTTCCTACCACCACAATATTATGACAATCGTGTGCCACAGAACTTGCAATTGCCCCTTTCTTTAACCCGAAGTTTTTTATAAATGCGATGGATGGTTTTACATTTTGATAACGATTCACCACCGTCATTTTNAACACATCATTTTCAACATCTGAAACGATGTTTCCGTTTTTGATTAATGAATCTGCATGAATTTCATTGGTGATTAATTGCCCTTCTAAAGCTTCTATTACTCTGATTTTATTTCCGGTGGCTTCCACTTTAAAATCTTCAACAGATTTGTAATCGACATTAAAATTATTAGGAGATTCAAACGCAACTTGTTGTATAAATGATTCTCCATTTTCAGCAACTAACTCACCATCAATATAGGTTTGTAGAACCTTGAAATTGGTTAAATCTTCTACTACAATAAAATCTGCTGCGTCATCAATATTTAACAATCCAACATTCATATTGTAATGTTTCACCGGATTGATACATGCCGATTGCAATACTTTAAAAACATCTATTCCCTTGGCAACTGCTCGTACACAAAGTTGATTTATATGCCCAAGAATTAAATCATCGGGGTGCTTATCATCAGAACAAAACATCATATTTTGATAATGCTCTGGAAGCAAATCAATCAAAGCTTCAAAGTTTTTTGCTGCAGAACCTTCGCGAAYTAAAATTTTCATTCCGAGTGATAATTTCTCTTTTGCTTCGTCATACGTAAAACATTCATGGTCTGTAGAAATCCCTGCATCAATATATTTTTTAGCATCCGCACCTCTCAAACCAGGAGCATGACCATCCACTGGTTTGTTAAAATGTTTTGCCCATGCAATCTTTTTTAGCACCTCTTCATCATCAAATAAAACTCCGGGATAATTCATCATCTCCGCCAAATAATTGATGTCTGGTGATGCCATTAATTCTTTAATTCCGTCAGAATCAATCACCGCACCCGCAGTTTCAAAAGCAGTTGCAGGTACACAAGAAGGAGCTCCGAAATGAAATTTTAACGGAACTTTTTTTCCGTTTTCAATCATATAATAAACACCCTCTTTACCCAACACATTTGCAATTTCGTGAGGGTCAGAAATGGTTGCCACTGTTCCGTGTATAACCGCGATTCGAGCAAACTCAGAAGGAACTAGCATTGAACTTTCTATATGAATATGGGCATCAACAAAACCCGGGAGAATGTAATTTTTTATGTTGTGATCTTTTTCTGTAACGGATAAAATCTTTCCGTTTTCTGTTGTAAGTTCAGCAGAGAAAACCCGTTTATTAGTGATGTCTACAAATTGACCTTGAATCGTTTTCATGATTTATATGAATTAAAAAAATGTAAACAATATTACGAAAATTAGATTCATAAAATCCGTAAATTTGAATGATTTTTAAAACACAAAAAAATAAAGATATGGCAAAAATAAAAATGATTTGGAAAGACAATATGCTGTTTGAAGCAATTCATGATGATGGAACTTTTATGATTGATGCTCCGCAAAACGGAGAGGATAGCAGAGGGATGCGGCCAAAAGCGTTGATGCTTTCTTCATTAGCTGGTTGTGGCGGGTTGGATATTGTTTCGCTCTTAAAAAAGATGCGTGCCGAGGTTGATGAATTTAAAATTGAAGTAACCGCAGATTTGACAGAAGAGCACCCAAAGATTTTTAAAGATGTAGTTGTGACCTATCAATTTTTTGGATCAGATTTTAAAAAGGATAAGATTCAAAAAGCAGTAGATTTGTCTGTAGAGCGTTATTGTGGTGTGATGGAAATGTTTAGAAGTTTTACAGATGTTGCCGTCAATGTTGAGTATATAGAACAGTAAAAGTGTCATTCCTGCGAAGGCAGGAATCCATAAAATCATTAATAAATAGATTCCTGCCTTCGCAGGAATGACAGTAAATAATGCGCTGGATATTAAAAGAAAAACCTGACCCTA
Source organism: Flavobacteriaceae bacterium (assembly GCA_002401215.1). Classification (GTDB taxonomy): domain Bacteria; phylum Bacteroidota; class Bacteroidia; order Flavobacteriales; family Flavobacteriaceae; genus Urechidicola. The sequence continues at coordinate 11,915 of NVSL01000005.1, forward strand.
AAAAAGTTTCTGAGCTAACAAAAGCCTTGGGGGTTGACCCTTTGATTTCAAAATTATTGGTGCAGYGTGGTATTGAAACTTTTGATGATGCGAAAAATTTTTTCCGTCCAAATTTAAACGATTTACACAATCCGTATTTGATGAAGGATATGGATGTGGCAGTCGCGCGCATCGAAAAAGCAATTGCCAACAACGAAAATATTTTGGTGTATGGCGATTATGATGTGGATGGAACGACCGCAGTTTCGTTGATGTCATCCTATTTATTGAGTTTGTATCCAAATGTTTCGACGTACATTCCGGATAGATATGGCGAGGGTTATGGTATTTCTTTTAAAGGAATTGATTTTGCTGAWGAYAAYGATWTTWCMTTAATWATTGCTTTRGAYTGYGGWATWAAAGCCATYGATAARGTTGMYTACGCRWMWRAAAAARRTATYGATTTTATTATTTGTGATCACCACAGACCGGGAAATGAAATTCCGAAATCGGTGGCAGTTCTAGATCCAAAACGCGAAGATTGTGATTATCCGTATGACGAGTTGTGTGGCTGCGGAGTTGGGTTTAAATTGATTCAGGCTTTGGCTGTAAATCAAAACCAAACCATTGATGATTTGATTCCGTATTTAGATTTAGTTGCTACGGCAATTGCAGCAGACATTGTTCCGATGACAGGAGAAAATCGAATATTAGCATATCATGGTTTACAGGTAATTAATAAAAATCCGAGGGTAGGAATTAAGGCTTTGATCAATCAATTAAATAAAAAAGAATTGACAATTACTGATGTTGTTTTTGTGATTGCTCCGAGAATTAATGCTGCGGGACGTATGAAACACGGACAACATGCAGTTGATATTTTAACGGAAGTTGATTTTGAAAAAGCGAAAGAACTCGCTGGTGGAATCGAAAAATTTAATTCGGATAGAAAAGATTTAGATAAAAAAATAACAGAAGATGCTTTACAACAAATTAAAGAAAATAATGAACAGCAAGATTTTTCGACGGTGGTTTATAGCGAAACATGGCATAAAGGTGTTATAGGTATTGTGGCTTCTAGATTGATAGAAACCTATTACAAACCAACCTTAGTTTTTACAAAAAGTGGTGATCGCTATGCAGCATCGGCAAGGTCAGTAAAAGGGTTTGATGTGTACAATGCCATTGAACAATGTTCTGWATTCGTGGAACAATTTGGCGGACATAAATATGCTGCGGGTTTGACTTTATTGCCAGAAAACTACGAGAAGTTTAAATCGAAGTTTGAAGAAATCGTCAAAAAAACAATGCCCGATGAATTGAGAACTCCGCAATTATCCATCAACTCAGAAATGGAATTGAGTGAAATTAATCCAAAAATGTTTCGAATTTTAAAACAATTTGCTCCTTTTGKRCYMYKMRAWWYRSRCYMTSKWKWTAWRRYTMSCSRWWKRYKWKRTAWSSKTYATGRRMWMCRRSTRKKYGACGATAAATCGCATTTAAAATTAAATATTATTTCTGGCACTGACCAAAAAACCTATAATGCTATTGGGTTTGGATTGGGTAATAAATTGTCTTTAACCGGAAACGGAACTTCTTTTAAAGCTGCTTTTACCATTGATGAAAATCATTGGAATGGCAATACTTCTTTGCAATTAATGTTGAAAGATATTGAGGAAGAATAAAAAAATCGATGCTATTTCTAGCAACGGTTTCTCAAATTTGTTTTGAGTTGAAATTACAAACTATGATAATATACTAACACTTTTACAACATCCTCTTCTTTCTTAAAATTGATTTTACGAGAACCAACATACGATTTCATTTCCCTGCTTTTATCTGCCAATACTTTTAATATTGCTTTTTTATTCAATTTAGTTTTTACGTATTTGTCACTGCTATTTTTAATGTAGTAATAGGTTCTTTTTTTCCACTCCATCGGAAAACTATTTTCTGTTTGATAGCCTCTACTTTTATTTGGGTCGTACAAATATTTTTGTTCTTCTTTTATTAAATAATCTGATTTTTGAAAATTAGAAACCACTTCATAAAAATGTGATGTTCTATCAGAATCTTCAAATTGCATCGGTTCTAAACGAGCATATAAATGTTTATTTATGCTGTTATCTTTAGTTATTGCAAAACCAGTAATTGCTTTGTCATCAATAATTGTTCCTCTTCCTTCGCCAATACCCACAATCAATTCTCCTTTTTCTAAATCTATTTGGATCTTTTTTTGCGGAGATATCACCGAGTCATTAATCACTAAATAACCTTCCTTCCATTCGTCGTACAAATAAGGAGTTCCTTTATTTTCAGTTTTGTAATTAATTCTTAATTCAAGACCCGTATTATTCAATAAATCATCTTGATAATTATTGCTGTTTTTTGCTTGTCCTATTAAAAATAAGGGAGTGATTAAAAGAATAAAAATTAGATTTCTCATAAAATAAAGGTGTTGGTTAAAGTTGAATTTTCTAAATATTTATTCCGTGAAGATACAAGATTTATTTTTCTCTAATCAGATAAATATACACCGGATAATGATCGCTAAACCCACCATTAAACTGGTTGTTAGAAAAGCTGCGAAATGGGTATCCTTTATAGCGCCCTTTTTTTGTAGTTAAGTATGTTGGATTGAAAATTCCTGCTTTGTAAAATTGATATTCTTTATAATTATTTGTCACTAAATTTGACGTAATAATTAATTGATCAAACAAGTTTATATTGTCTCTAAAACCCAATGTTCCCATTCCTTTTTTAAACATCTTTTCGAATGGATTGTATAATTGATTCTCTTTTAATTTCTTTTTTTCTGATGCTGTTTTCAATATTTTTTTGATACTATTATTTGTTGGGTTGTCATTAAAATCTCCCATAATAATTGTCTTAGAATTCGGGTGATCCCTTTCTATTTCTTCGATAATATTGAGGGTAAGTTCTGCCGATAATTTTCTTAAATAAGCAGTCTTGTCCTTGCCGCTTCTTTGCGATGGCCAATGATTGATAATTAAATGAATTAATTCGCCATCTAAATAACCGGACACCAATAACTGACTTCTGGTTTTAACTCTATACCCTTTATCATTCCAAGCTTTTAACTCATAGGTTTTATAGTCTGACGGACTAAACAAAGTAGTGTTGTAAATTAGTGCAACATCAATTCCGCGCCAATCTGGAGACTCTTGATGAATATAATCATAGGGTTGATTTTTAAAATAAGAGCTGTTTAAAAGGTCGTCTAGTATCGCACTATTTTCAATTTCGCAAATACCAATTACCGAGGCGGTTTTACCCGTTTTTTCTTTTCCGATTTCTGATAAAACGCGCGACATGTTGTCAATTTTGCTCCAATAAGCTTCTGACTTATTGGTTTTCATTTGCAGCATTGGGCTATACTCATCCTTTTTTGAAGGATTGTCTATGGTGTCAAATAAATTTTCAAGATTGTAAAAAGCAATGGTATTTATAACATAACTTTTCTTTCCTTGATTTTGAGAGGTACAAAAAAGGAATACAAAGAAAAATCCACAAGTAAAGAATAGCCGTTTCATAGCAAAACAGTTTTACCTTAAAAAAGGTGTAAATGGATTCCCGCATTTGCGAGAATGACATTTTATTTAGAAACTTCAATTAATATTAAAGCGTCCTAAATTATAATTACTTGAGATTCTCTTCTGAGAAATTTCAGAAGAGGTTTGATGCTAAAATACTGATTTTTAAATTAAAATCCTATTTTTTTTCTTTTACCAAATAAATAYAAACCGGAAAGTGATCGCTATAACCACCCGTATAAGAGCCGTAAGAAAAACTTCTTTTTGGGTATCCTTTGTATCTACCTTTGCTATTTATTAAATATTTTGGATTGTAGATATAAGCATTCAACATTTTAAAAGAACTGAAATCTTTTGTGGTTGTAACAAATTGAGAGCTCACAATAATCTGATCAAACAAATTGATATTATCTCTATATCCTGCGGTATTTAGTCCTTTTTTATACATAGATTCATACGGGTTGTACAAATCATTTTCTGCAACCTTATCTTTTTTAGATTTGGTTTTCATTATTTTTTTAAACCCTGATTCAATTGGATCGTCATTAAAATCGCCCATCGTCAAAATTTTTGCATTGGCTTCTTTCTCTCTAACCTCTGCAATAATTTTTAAATTCAATGCAGCTGCTTTTTCTCTAAAAGGAATACTTCTTGTACCTCCTCTTTTAGATGGCCAGTGGTTTACAATTACATGTATCAACTCGTCATCTAAATAACCCGATACTAATAATTGATCTCGTGTATAAACACGTTCTCCTTCGGTATTATAAATCATTAAAGGGTACGCTTTATGACTTACAGGTTTAAAATAGCGTGGTTGATACAACAACCCAACATCAATCCCTCTTTTGTCTGGCGAGTCGTAATGAACATATTTATAATGTTTGTCTTTTAAATTTTTACCGTTGATTAAATCTTTTAAAACGGTATCATTTTCAATCTCTACAACTCCTATTAAAACGGGACTGTTTTTTGTTTTTTCTAAACCAATTTGAGACAATACGCTTCCTAACCTATCAATTTTATCCCAATATACTTTTGATCTATTGCCTTTCATTTCCATCATCGGGCTCGCTTCATCATTCTTAGCGGGATTATTTATGGTGTCAAAAAGATTTTCTAAGTTGTAAAAAGCAACTGTTCTGATTTTATATTGTTTGTCTTGTGAAAAAGAATTAGTACTCATTATTAAAGAAGCAAAAAGGAAAAGTAAAATACGGTTCATAAAAAACTATTATTAGTGAATCGTCAAAAATAGAAACAATTTTTAAAGCAAAATAATAAAACTGTTAAAATAAGTTAATCTGTGTATTTTATTGCTATTTTTGAAGGCAAAATTGCACTAATCAATAAATAAACTAGTTTAATCAAAACATGAGAAAAATTATTATTTCAATGTTCTTTGCTTTGGCGACCGTATTAGTTACGAACGCACAATCATTGGGTATTGTTAAAGGAAGTGTTTCTGATAGTTACAACACAGCCCCTTTGGCAAATGTTAAAGTAACTTTGATAGGAACCACAATTGAACAGCTAACAGATGCTGATGGTAATTTTCTGATTCAAAATATTCCTGCAGGGAATCAACTTTTAGAGTTGAGCCTTAAAGGATATGAAACTCAGAATTTTCCTATCAACGTTAGCGAAGGAGGCGAAATAGATTTAGGAAGTATACTTTTATACGAAGTTGCTTTAGACCAAACCGACTTAAGTGTCATCTCTCTTTCTGAAGATGAGTTGAGTAGTGATGAAGGTGCTGCAGATAATACTGCAGGATTGCTACAAGCGTCTAGAGATGTGTTTTTAAGTTCTGCTGCTTACGAATTTAGTTCTACTTTTTTTAGAGCAAGAGGTTACAATTCTGAAAACGGTAAAATGTTAATCAACGGAATTGAAATGAACAAAATCTACAACGGGCGCCCACAATGGGGTAACTGGGGTGGTATGAATGACTTGATGAGAAATCAAATTTTAACCAATGGGTTAGCGGCATCAGAATATACCTTTGGTGGTGTTGGTGGGTCTAACAATGTGGTGATGAGAGCCTCAGAATATAGTGAGGGTGGTAGAGTTTCTTACGCTTCATCTAACAGATCCTATACTGGTAGAGTAATGGTAAGTTACAATTCTGGCTTAAACGAAAAAGGATGGGCATATTCATTTTTAGCTGCACGTCGTTTTGGAACAGAAGGTTATAATGATGCCACTTTATACGATGCAAATTCATTTGCTGTTTCTATTGAAAAAGTAATTAATGAAAAGCACAGTTTAAACTTTACCGGATTTTATACACCAAACCGTAGAGGAAAATCATCTCCTAACACACAAGAGGTATATGATTTAAAAAACACTAGATATAACTCTTATTGGGGTAAACAAGACTCTAATAAAAGAAACTCTAGAGAGCGAAATATTGAAGAGCCTGTTTTAATGTTAAACCATTATTGGGATATTAACGAAAAAACAACCTTAAATACAAACGTTGCTTATCAGTTTGGTAAAATTGGAAATAGCCGTTTAGAATTTAACGGAAATACATTGGTAACAAACTCTGTAGGAGAAGATTTTATTATTGGTGGTGGTGCAAACCCAGACCCAACCTATTATCAAAAATTACCTAGTTATTTTTTACGCGATATTGATAATSMWKWWKMMRAAYMARYWWAWMTTGYTGRSYWAGAMWWTARWRWMGWWKKTMMMAWWKMMWSRMAYKMKCTWWRCWMKGMTRASYWAAKTGTKRKYRSRSAARKMSKWRAKTMTSWTWAKKYRYWKTWTSWRRWSAGAAATGATGACAATCAATTTACAGCAAATACAATTTTTAGAACTGAACTAAATGAAAATATTGACATCAATGCTGCTGTTACATATCGCAATTTAAAATCTAAGAATTTTGCAAATATGTTAGACCTTTTAGGAGGGACAGGTTATTTAGATGTCGATTCTTTTTCAGATTCAGTTGATGAAGCTCAAAACGATTTAAGAAACCCCAACAGAATTGTTGGAGTTGGTGATACTTATAGATACAATTTTGAAATCGATGCCAATATTATTGACGGATTTGCTCAAGCACAATTTTCTTATAATATGATTGATTTTTATGTAGGCGGACAATTATCAAATACAACTTACCAAAGAAACGGTTTATATGAAAATGGCCGTTTTCCTGGAGACCGATCTTTTGGTAAAAGTGAAAAACTAAACTTTACCAACTACGGATTAAAAGGAGGTTTAACCTATAAACTATCTGGTCGTCATTTATTTACTGCYAATTTAGGATACAGAACAAAAGCACCAACAATTCGTAATTCATTCTCAAATTCAAGAGAAAATAATGATGTTGTTGTTGGTTTAGTTGACGAAAAAATTGCTTCATTCGATGCGAGTTATATTTTAAGAACTCCGATGATTCAAGCACGTCTTACAGGTTACTATACACAATTTCAAGACGCAACAGAAATTGCATTTTATTATGCAGATGGATTGACTGTTCTTGTTGAAGGTACAGACGGTACACAAACAGAAACAAATGCATTTGTGCAAGAAGTTGTTACCGGTATCGACAAACGTAATATTGGGATGGAATTAGGGCTATCTGCTCAAGTAACTTCTAGAATTAAATTAAAAACTGCTTTAGCATTAGGAGAGTATGTCTATTCTGATAACGCTAATGTGTATGCAACTTCACCAGCAATTAAAGAATTTACTGATGGCAATGGAGACATCGTAAATAAAGGAAATAGAATCGACTTTGGACAAGCCAACCTAAAAAATTACAAAGTAGCAGGTGGTCCACAACGTGCAGTTTCTGTTGGGTTCGAATATCGCGATCCAGATTATTGGTGGTTTGGTGCAACAATCAATTTCTTTTCAAATGCCTATGTAGATATAGCGCCTATTACAAGAACCGAAAGTTTTGGTTTAGATAATGATGGAATCCCTTTTAACGATTACGACCCAGCAATTGCAAGAGAGTTATTGGCTCAAGAAAAGTTTGACAATTATCATTTAGTAAATATTGTTGGTGGAAAATCTTGGAGAATTGATGACTATTACATTGGCTTCTTTGCAAATGTTAGTAACATCTTAGATAAAAAATATAAGACAGGTGGTTTTGAACAATCACGTAACGCAAACTATAGAGTCTTAAAAGACGATAAAGCGCGAGATACTCCTGTATTTGGATCAAAATACTGGTATGGTTATGGTGCAGCTTATTACTTAAACGTGTACTTCAGATTTTAATAAAATAGAAAAACAGAACAAAAAACGAATACAATGAAAACAATTAAATTTTTAAAATTAATCTCATTCGCTGCCATTGCAGCTTTGACCATATCTTGTGTGCAAGATGATGAATATGATGTGCCACTAGTTGGAGGTACAGAACCAGATGTTACAGTAAATTCAAGTATTGGAGCAGTTAGATCTGCATGGGATCAAAACAATTCAAGAACAGGAGAAGAAATTTACACCTTCCCAACAGATACTGGCGATTTATACTTAGCTGCGTATGTAGTTTCTAGTGATTATGCTGGTAACTTCTACAAAACTTTAATCGTGCAAGATGCTCCCGAAAACCCAGATTTTGGTATTGAAGTGTTGGTAGATAAAACGGCTTTATTCGAGTCGTATGAAGTAGGTCGTAAAGTATATATCAAATTAAACGGATTAAGTGTTTCTTATGATGATGGTAGTAGAAATGACCCAACTGATAGTAATGCTGGTCGTTACTCTTTAGGTTCTTTAATTGGTGGTAGAGTAGATGATATTCCTCAATTTACATACACAAATCACATCTTCCGTTCAGTAGACGTAGTTGAGATTGTACCAACAGTTGTTAATATTGAAGATTTTGATCAAGACAACCTAAACACAATGATTCAAATTCAAGGTATGCAATTCGAAAGAAATGAATTGGGTAAAACCTATGCGGGTGAAGCTAGTGACCAATTTGATGGATTTAGAATTTTATTGAGTTGTGCTGACGAATCTACAGCAACCTTACAAACAAGTACTTTTTCTGATTTCAAATCTCATACAGTAGCCCAAGGTCAAGGAAATATTTCTGCGGTTTTAGCAAAAGACTTTAGAGCAGATTTCTTTGTAATGATTATTAGCAACCCAGCAGACATTGATTTTTCTAGTACAGACAGATGTGACCCTGTTATTTTAGATTGTGGAACCAATCCTGTAGGTGGTGCTACCGTATTATTCGATCAAGATTTTGATAGTACAACAGAAGGTGATTTAGCAAATGATGGTTGGTTAAACGTAAATGTAAATGGCGGAAGCAACGACTATAGTTTAAGAAGTTTTTCTGGTAACAGCTACATGCAAACAGGTGCATACAGATCTGGAGAAAACCCAATGGAAGTTTGGTTAATTACTCCTCCAATCGATTTAAGTGCTACTACTGACGAAGAATTAACTTTCGAAACAAACGTAGGTTACCACAATGGTGATGCTTTAAGTGTATATGTTTCAACAGATTTTACTGGCGATATTGATACAGCAACTTGGGCATTAGTAGATGCAGATTTAGCTGACAGTCCATCAAACGGATATGGTACTAGCTTTACAGAATCTGGTTCAATCAACGTTTCTTGTTTAGAAGGAAATATGGTTGTTGCATTTAAATATTTAGGAGCTGATGGTGGTATCACTACTACTTTCCAAATTGATAATGTAAAAGTTACTGGAAACTAAGAATTAAAAACTTTTTGTTGACTGAACGAAATCGAAGTCAATAAAACTAAATTTTATAAGCCGAAGCAAGTTGCTTCGGCTTTTTTTGTTTTTTGTACATTTGCAATCTAGTATTATTGAGGTTACAATCAAATTTACTATTCTGTCAGGTCGAGCGCAGTCGAGACCTTATTAAAAATAAATTACACCCTTTCTAAATGATCGAAGAAAAAAAAGCAACATCAGAAAAAGCAGTATTAATTGCTGTAGTTTCTCAATATCAAGACGAAGAAAAAACTACGGAGTATTTAGATGAGTTAGAMTKWWWRWYAYTSRSYSSKRSAKRWMSWGSWRYKRARAGAKYMAYYSRMARSKYWGRAWRAMSMRMYSCWRRWWNATTTATTRRTMYSRGTAAATTAGAAGAAATTGCTACATATATTGAGCATCATAATATTGGTACCGCTATTTTTGATGATGAATTAAATCCCGGTCAATTGCGAAATATCGAAAAAGTCTTGGATTGTAAAATCTTAGATCGTACCAATTTGATTCTAGATATTTTTGCCCAAAGAGCACAAACTTCGTATGCTCGTACACAGGTAGAGTTGGCGCAATGTCAATATTTATTACCTCGATTAACAAGATTATGGACACACTTAAGTCGTCAAAAAGGGGGAATCGGAATGCGGGGTCCTGGAGAAACAGAAATTGAAACTGACAGACGTATTGTTCGGGATAAAATCTCTTTATTAAAAAAGAAATTGGCAACCATTGATAAGCAAATGGCAATTCAAAGAAAGAATCGTGGCAATATGGTACGTGTTGCTTTAGTAGGTTATACCAATGTTGGGAAATCAACTTTAATGAATGTAGTCAGTAAAAGTGATGTCTTTGCAGAGAATAAATTATTTGCAACTTTAGACACTACTGTTCGCAAAGTGGTAATAAAAAATATTCCTTTTTTATTGACAGACACTGTTGGGTTTATCAGAAAATTACCAACGCAGTTGGTAGAATCTTTTAAATCTACGTTAGATGAAGTTCGTGAAGCAGATTTATTATTGCATGTTGTCGATATTTCTCATCCAAATTTTGAAGATCATATTGAATCTGTCAACAAAATATTAGATGAAATAAAAAGTATGGACAAACCAACACTTTTGGTTTTTAATAAAATTGATGCTTACAATCATGAAACGATAGATGATGATGATTTAATGACTGAATTTTCAAAAGCACATTATACCTTAGAAGATTGGAAAAAAACATGGATGAATTCTGGTGATAATTCGCTGTTTATTTCAGCAATCAATAAAGAAAATATGGACGAATTTAGAGAGAAGGTTTTTGCTGAAGTTAAGAAAATTCACATGCAGCGTTTTCCATATAATGATTATTTGTATAACGAATATGATGAAAATGGAGATGGTATTTAAGAGAAAGTAAGAATCAGATTTAATTAATCATCAGTTAATCCATAACGTTTCGCTCTAACTTTCCACATGTTTCTTGCAAGTGTTTGTAAATCTTCATGACTATCACTTTCGTCAATAATTTCTAACCCTAAGAGTGTTTCAATAATATCTTCTTGGGTTACGATTCCGCTAATTGATCCAAACTCATCAACTACAAGGGCGATGTGCTCATGTTTTTCAATTAAGTCTTCAAACAGTGGTTTAATTTGAGCATTTCTTTCGGTAACAATAATTGATCTATTAATTGTTTTTAAAAGCTCATTTCCTTTTCCTTTGATAATAGCTTCTAACATTTGATCTTTCAAAAAATAACCAGTAATTGTATCTTTTGAATTGTCATAAAGCGGAATCCTAGAAAATTTCAACAAAGGGTTTTCGTCATAAAAATCATTTATTTTCATCGTTTCATTTGCGGTCTGTAAAACTGTTCTAGGGGTCATAATATCTTTTACCAACACCTTTTTAAAATCAATAAGGTTTTTAATTACCTTACTTTCTGACTCTTGAAAAACCCCCTCTTCTTCTGCAATATCAGCCATTGCATAAAAATCTTCCCTACTAACAATTGCATCATGGGCATTTTTACCAACAAGCTTTGTTACCAGCTCTAACACCCATAAAATCCCTGTTATTTTTAAAGGAAACATGATTATAAGAATCCCTTTAGTAGCAAAATTTGCAAGTTGTTTCCAATAAGTTGCACCAATTGATTTCGGAATTATTTCTGATAAAATTAAGATCAGTAAAGTCATAATTGCAGATACAATTCCAACGGCATTGTTACCAGACCCAAAAGCCTTTTCAGCTTGTACACCTACCATAATAGCCCCCACAGTGTGAGCTATAGTATTTATTGTAAGAATGGAAATAAGCGGTTTATTAATGTCGCTCTTAAGTATTTTAAGGTCTTTAGCAAATGCTTTTCCTTCTTTCTGTTTAATAGAAATATATGTGGGTGTTATGCTAAGCAATACCGCCTCAAATATGGAGCATAAAAAAGAAAATACAATAGATATTAGTGCGTAAAAAATTAGTAACGACATTGAATATAGGTTTTTGCTAAGTTACAATTTTCTAAAATAGGATGTACAAAAAAAGCTCCCCTAAAAAAGGAAGCTTTTATATTTTATATTGAGCTATTCTTAAATATTCAAATTAACTCCGAGTCCAAAAACTTCTCTCATTTGAAAACCCTGGAAAGCGTTATCATCATAAATAGTTTGGAAAGTTAAATCGGTAGATAGCCATTTGTTTATGGTTAATACCATATTCATTGTATAATCTAAATCTACATTTTGAGGTTTATCTAAATAATTTGAATAAAGCGTTAGTATGTTTTCAAAAGAAACGTTTTTCATCAATTCAATTTTATAGTATGCTCTAATATTCAAACCAAATTCATATAACAATCCATCTCCAGGCGCAACACCATTTGTTTCAAAAAGATTACTCGAGTCATATCTTACAGCATTAGGATCATCATCGTTATAGGAAAATATTTCATCAGTAATAAACGTTAGTTTTGAAGTTAAAGGCGCAATATTCACCGAAAGGAGATTCGATTTTTTCCATAAAAGACCCGGTCCAAATTGCCAATATGCGGGTTTAAAACCACCAGAAGTTCTAAAATCCTCATTGTCAAATCCAAAAAATGGATCTCCAGGGTTTTCATTCTGATCTAAAAAATCATCCTCATAATCAAATCCATCAGTAAACTGAGTTTTAAAATTCATAAAGAAAGAGAAATACCAATTTTTCCATTTCATATCTCTACCTAAAATAGAGTTCAGCTCTACTCTATCATCTGTTTTTCTTAAACCATCATCTTCTGTTATGTTAACCCCATAACTTGCCAATATTTTGTTGTCTAATAGCCATGGTCCGTTTTTATAATCAAAGTCATAGTTTACTTTAATACTTCCCGAAAGGTTRCTATCACCTCCTGCATCCCAATTAGAAAAAGCTGTTTGGTTAATTAAAAAAGTGATTTTTCCGCCWGTAGTCCAACCTTCAAGACTATCTATTACCTCCTCTTCTTGGGCAAAAGAAAACGTGTAAATCAATGTAAAGCAGCTTAGTAGAAATAATTTTTTCATCTTAATAGTTTTTATTAGTTATAAGCCGCAAAGATACACTTATTAACCAATTTTTAAAACGCTATTTTTTTGATYTATAAAGCGGCACTGTAGAACATGCCTCACCAAACATCACCGATTTAGCAATGGAAATCAATTTTGAAATTAATTGCACATAAGCCGTTTCCGGAATCGGTTTATTTGCACAGCCTTTAATGATGATTGGCTTGTCTTTAAAATCATCAATTGATAACTCAGAAATAATATCTTGATAAATTGCTGTTTCTAAATCTGATAAACTCCCAACTACAATTCTCTTTGCAAAAGGTGAAAGTTGACTCGTAATTAAAAGATACGCCCAAGATGGAATAATTGCATCTACCGAGCAGGTGAGTGCTACAAAACTGTCTTGATATTGCGACCAATCATGATTTTTAACCTGCTCTCTAAAATTTTTTTCTTTAAGAATTATTTCCTGAAACAACCAATCTTTAATATCAAAAATAACCCGTTTCCCCTGTGGATAATAATCCTCAAGGTCAATAGTAACTAACTTACTTTCGGCTACTCTATTTTTGATTTCTTTCATTTAATTATTGTTGTTGTCTTCGCGAGACGGTAACTGAGCGGAGTCGAAGAACCGCCGAAGCGACCTCATTAATCATTGTTACTTTTCTTTGTGAAATTACTTCGCTTTGCTCGTAAAGACGTCTTCGCGAGGAAAGTATGACCGAAGCGATCTCTTAAATCATTGTAACTTTTATTTTGAGATTGCTTTTACAAAAATCCTAGCTCTAATTTCGCTTCTTCGCTCATTAAGTCCTGCGTCCAAGTTGGGTCAAAAGTAATTTCAACATTACAGTCTCTAACCTCTTCTAAGGTCTTTACTTTTTCTTCAACCTCAATTGGTAAGGTTTCGGCAACGGGGCAATTTGGCGATGTCAAAGTCATTAATATTTTAATGTCATTTTCTTCGCTCACCATCACGTCATAAATCAATCCCAATTCGTAAATATCTACAGGTATTTCTGGGTCAAAAATTGATTTTAAAACCACCACTATTTTATCTCCTAAATTTTGTGCATCTCCTTGTTCCATAATCCTATTTTTTATTCTGTTAATTTACTTTGATACGCCAATGCGTATAATTTTATTTGTTTTAACATTGATACCAACCCGTTTGCGCGTGTTGGTGATAAATGTTCTTTCAATCCTATTTCGTTGATAAATTCTGTATCTGCTTCTAAAATATCAGATGGTTTTTGGTTGGAAAAAACACGTAATACTAAGGCAACAATTCCCTTGGTTAAAATGGCATCACTATCCGCAGTAAAATGAATTTTATCTTCATTTAAATCGGCATGAATCCACACTTTAGATTGACAGCCTTTAATTAAATTTTCATCCGTTTTGTTAGCAGTATCAATTATTTCTACTGATTTACCAAGGTCAATCATATATTCATAACGCTCCATCCAATCGTCAAACACCGCGAACTCGTCAATAATTTCTTCTTGTATTTCTTTGATAGTCATTTTTAAAACTTATTTTTGCAACTGTATAATTTCGACACAAAAATAGGCTATTTCTATCACAATAAAAGCTTAATAATTGTGCGATAATTTTGAAATATTATGAGTAAATTATTGGCTGTTGGTACGGTTGCTTTTGATGCTATCGAAACTCCTTTTGGTAAAACAGATAAAATTTTAGGTGGCTCAGGAACCTTTGTTGGTTTGGCTGCTTCTAAGTTTGGAGTTAAAACCGGAATCGTTTCTGTGGTTGGTGGAGATTTTCCAAAATCATATTTAGATATGATGAACGAAAACGGAATCAACACCGACGGAGTAGAAATAATCAAAGAAGGAAAGACTTTTTTTTGGAGTGGTAAATATCACAATGATATGAATTCTAGAGATACCTTAATTACCGAGTTAAATGTTTTAGAACATTTTCAACCAGTAATTCCTGAAGAATTTAAAGACTCTGAAATTGTAATGTTAGGAAATTTACATCCTTTAACACAAGCTTCTGTTTTAGACCAAATGTCAGCAAAACCAAAATTAGTAGTTTTAGATACCATGAATTTTTGGATGGATATTGCCTTAGACGATTTGCACCAAGTTTTAAAACGCGTAGATGTTATCACAATTAATGACGAAGAGGCAAGACAATTGAGTGGTGAATATTCTTTGGTAAATGCTGCGAAGAAAATCCACACAATGGGACCTAAATATGTGGTGATTAAAAAAGGAGAACACGGAGCTTTATTATTTAGCGAAGAAGGAATGTTCTACGCACCTGCCTTACCATTGGCTGAGGTTTTTGACCCAACCGGTGCAGGGGATACTTTTGCAGGTGGTTTCTGCGGATATCTTGCCAAGACTGGAAATATCTCTTTTGAGAATATGAAAAATGCCATTATATACGGTTCTAATCTCGCATCGTTTTGCGTAGAGAAATTTGGAACTGAAAGGATGCAGGAATTAAAAAATAGCGAAGTTGAAGAACGACTACGCGCCTTTAAAGAATTGACTCAATTTGAAATTATGTCCTAATTTTGAAATTCCGCCTTTGTGCGGAATTTTTTATTTAACAACAACACAACCTAATACTAAAAATAGATTTAAATGAGCGACGCTATAAAACACGAATGTGGAATTGCATTGTTAAGATTGTTAAAGCCTTTAGATTTTTACAAGAAAAAATACGGAACTTCTTTTTACGGAATCAACAAGATGTATTTGTTGATGGAAAAGCAACACAACCGCGGACAAGACGGTGCTGGTTTTGCAAGTGTAAAATTCGATATGCAACCTGGCAACAGATATATTAGCCGAGTTAGATCTAACAAAGAYCAACCGATTCAGGATATTTTTGCGCAAATTAATGAACGCTTAAACAGTGTCTTAGCTGAAAATCCAACCAAAAAAGATGATGTGCAATGGCAAAAAGAAAACATGCCTTATTTGGGTGAATTGTTTTTAGGTCATGTTAGATACGGAACTTTTGGGAAAAATAGCATTGAGAGTGTACACCCCTTTTTACGTCAAAATAACTGGAAACATAAAAACTTAATTGTTGCTGGTAATTTTAATTTGACCAACTCAAACCAAATTATGCAAGAGTTGATTGAGCTTGGACAGCATCCAAAAGAAAATACCGATACCGTTACTGTAATGGAAAAAATTGGTCACTTTTTAGATGATGAAGTAGAGAAATTATACCAAGATTATAAAAAAGAAGGTGTCAATAAAAAAGAAGCTACCGATTTAATTGCTGCTAATTTAGAAGTAGAAAAAGTATTAAAACGCGCCTCAAAAAGTTGGGACGGAGGTTATGCCATGGCTGGATTAATTGGACATGGAGATGCATTTGTTTTGCGTGATCCTGCGGGAATTAGACCTACCTATTTTTATCAAGATGATGAAGTGGTTGTGGTGGCGTCAGAGCGACCTGTGATACAAACTGTTTTTAATGTTGATATTGATAAAATTCAAGAATTAGATCGCGGTCATGCTTTGATTGTAAAGAGAAATGGAGATACTTCTGTAAAACCTGTGTTGGATCAATTGCCTAAAAAATCATGTTCTTTTGAGCGTATTTATTTCTCTCGTGGTTCTGATGCTGATATTTATAAAGAACGAAAAAGGCTGGGGAAAAATGTGTTTCCTCAAATATTAGAATGTATAAATGAGGATATTAAAAATACTGTTTTTTCATTTATCCCGAATACTGCCGAAACTTCTTTTTATGGAATGTTCGAGGCTGCTGAAGATTTTCTAAATCAACAAAAAACAAAAAAATTGTTGAGTGGCAATCACAATATGTCTGCAAAAGAGGTAACTGATTTATTATCTATCAGACCGAGAATGGAAAAAATTGCAGTAAAAGATGTGAAACTTCGCACTTTTATTGCTGATGATAATTCTAGAGATGATTTAGTAGCACATGTTTATGACGTTACTTATGGAGTTGTAAAACCTACCGATAATTTAGTAATTATTGACGATAGTATTGTTCGTGGAACAACCTTGAAAAAGAGTATCATCAAAATATTAGATCGATTAAATCCTAAAAAAATTGTAATTGTTTCATCGGCTCCTCAAATTAGATATCCAGATTGTTACGGAATTGATATGGCAAAAATTGGAGATTTTATTGCCTTTAAAGCTACGATCGAATTGCTAAAAGAAACCAAACAAACAACTATTATCGATTTGGTATATGCAAAATGTAAACAACAACAAAATTTGGGTGATGCTGAAATTCAAAATTTTGTAAAAGAGATTTACAAACCATTTACAGATGTTGAAATTTCTAATAAAATTGCCGAAATGCTAAAAACCGATGATATTAAATCTGGTATCGAAGTGATTTATCAAACAGTTGATAATTTGCACAAAGCAATTCCAGAGCATTTAGGAGATTGGTATTTTACAGGAGATTATCCAACACCTGGTGGTAACCGAGTTGTGAATTCTGCCTTTATGAATTATTATGAAGGGTCGGATGCGAGAGCGTATTAAATGTAGATAGGCGATTTATCGCATATAAATATTGATTGTGTATACACGATTCATCGCGATTCGCATATAAAAAAATAAACATTACCCCCGATAATTTTGGGGGTTATTTTCAATATATTTTTGAATATTAGACAGAGCCTTGTCATCTCTAATAATATGGTCGTGAAATAATGATTGCCATTTAAATTTCGAATTGATTTTTCTTGATTCAAATGTGACCCTTCCTTTATACCACCTTATAATTCTAGATAAATTATCCTGTAGCATTGGATTGTGGTTTTTTGTGATTCCACCAACATTTTTAGATTCAGCATCCTTAACATCAATCTTACAACAATCACCTGATTTGTTTATCCTAATAATTCCGTGAATGTGATTCGGCATAATTATATACGCATCAACTGATGCGTATATAAATCGTTTTGGAATTTCATCCCAATGCGTTTGTGCTAATTGCCCTACATCACTCAATATCATTTCATTATTTTTGATTACACCAAAATAATTTTTACGATTATGCGTACAAATCGTTATAAAATAATACCCATTACTTCCATAATTCCAATTCTTTAATCGGGTTGAACCTATTCGATATTTGTTTTTGTACAGCAATTTATATTTATAAAAAAATCCCAATAAAATGTAATGAAACACCTTTATTGGGATTTTTGATTTTTTATATGATTTTTAAATACGTGATAAATCACTCATATCTATATGTGATGAATCACATATCTACGGGTTGGCCTATTTATTTTGCCTCTGCGTAACGTCTTTCAACTTCGTTCCAATTAATCACATTAAAAAATGCTTTGATATAATCTGGACGTCTGTTTTGATAATTTAAATAATATGCGTGTTCCCAAACATCCAATCCTAAAATTGGTGTTCCGTCACAAACTCCTGGCATTAATGGATTGTCTTGATTTGGTGTAGAACACACCTCAACTTTTCCACCTTTATGAACACATAACCATGCCCATCCAGATCCAAATCTTGTTGCTGCTGCTTTTGCAAATTCTTCTTTAAAAGCGTCAACAGAACCATAAGCAGCTTCAATAGCATCTCTTAATTCTCCTGTTAAATATCCTTTATCCTCAGGATTCATTACCGTCCAAAATAAAGAGTGGTTGTAAAAACCTCCACCGTTATTTCTAACAGCGCCATTATTCATGTCCATTCCAGCTAAAATATCCTCGATAGATTTTCCTTCTAAATCGGTTCCTGCAATTGCATTGTTTAAATTGTTTGTATATCCTTGGTGATGTTTTCCGTGGTGGATCTCCATCGTTCTTGCATCARWATSWKKKWMWAASRCKTYWTAARMRTMWMYWWWWWYTKKTAATTNAWMWKYYWWAATTTTATATTTTATTTGTTCAACAATAAATTTCTGCTCAAAGATAAGGAAGAAATTTCATCTGTGGAAATTGAAAGACTTTATAACCGTATTGGTAAATGTTATTGACTCGATACGTGTTTATCGCTCAAATTGCAAAATAAAAACATCAGAAGCATTTGCCTCAGAACCTTCTCCTTGGTCTATCATTAAGTTATTATCATTTATCTTGTATCTTCCATATTCTCCATTATTAAAAATCCTAAAACCCTCAATTATAATAAAAGTTTTTCCATTTAATTCAGTCAGAGAATAATTATAGTTTCCGCTTTGTAATGGCAGATAAACACTTTGTGGGCCATTATTTATTAATGAGCTTTCAACAATAAGTACATTGGTTTCAGAAACAAATTTCCATAAAACATTTTCATAATCAATATCAACTCCTGGAAATCCTCCACTCACATTTTTTAAATTCCAAATGCCTATTATTGTTTCATTTTGTATAGAGTTATCATTGTTATTACAGCTTAAAAAGAGACTAAAACTCAATAATAAAGTCAAAATTCTAATTTTCATAACACTTGTTTTTAGTTATACTTTAGATGTCTCTATTGCAAAATGGTTGCGTCAAATCATAAATAAGCTCTACTACAAAACTTCTCGTAGTCCATAAAAATTAGTAATTTTCATCCTTCGGATATTTTGCCATAAACCCTTCAGCATCGGTAACCATTTTTTTAGATCCGCAGAAAAAAGGAACTCGTTGATGTAACTCCGTTGGTTTAATTTCCATAATCCTTTTATAACCATCCGATGCAAAACCATTTGCTTGTTCTGCTAAAAAAGCCATCGGGTTACACTCGTATAACAAGCGCAATTTTCCTTTCGGTGATTTTGATGAAGTTGGGTATAAATAGATTCCTCCTTTAATCATATTTCGATGAAAATCAGAAACCAACGAACCAATATATCGCGATGTATAAGGTCTGTTATCCACCTCTTCTTGACAAAATTTTAAGTAGTCTTTTACTCCTTGTGGAAAGTGAATATAGTTCCCTTCATTGATTGAATATATCTGTCCATCCTCAGGAAATTCCATGTTTGGATGTGATAAATAAAAGGTTCCAATTGCTGGATTTAAGGTAAATCCATTTACGCCATGACCAGTTGTATAAACCAACATGGTAGAGGTACCATAAATAATATATCCCGCAGCAACTTGTTTAGTTCCTTTTTGTAAAAAATCTTCCATTTGAACTGGAGATCCTATTGGAGATACTCTATGATATACCGAAAAAATTGTCCCAACCGAAACATTTACATCCACATTTGATGAACCATCAAGCGGATCAATCAACACAACATATTTATTATTGTGCCCTCCATTTTTACTTTTAATAGAAACAAATTCATCCTCTTCTTCACTTGCAACTCCACAAACAATTTGTCTATTGGTAAGCGTTTGCATAAAAATATCATTGGCATATACATCTAATTTTTGCTGATCTTCTCCTTGAATGTTAGTGTCTCCTGCGCTTCCTAAAATATCAACCAATCCCGCTTTATTTACTTCGTGATTTACTACTTTTGCTGCTAAGCGTAAAGAATTTATCAATCGAGAAAGTTCGCCTGAAGAATATTGAAAATGTTTTTGATGATCAATAATAAATTCTCCGAGAGTTGTGTTTTTTTGAGACATAGCAATTTTGAATTAGTTTATTTTACAAATATCACAAAATAATATAATTAAGCACCTATAAATTTATGAATTTCACTATCAGAAAAGCAACAAAAAAAGACGCGGCAGATATCTTAGCATTAATACAGCATCTAGCCGATTTTGAAAAAGAACCTGAAGCTGTTGTAGTAACCGTTAAAGAATTAGAAAAAGATGGTTTTGGAGAACATCCCTTATTTCAAACCTTTATTGCAGAAATTGAAGGCAAAGTTGTGGGAATGGCATTGTATTATTATCGCTACTCTACCTGGAAAGGAAAAACGATTCACCTAGAAGATTTAATTGTTTTTGAAGAGTATAGAAAACAAAAAATAGGCGCCGCTTTATACGACGCTGTTTTACAACAAGCTTATAAAGAAAAGGTTAGGAGGGTTGAGTGGAATGTGTTAGATTGGAACACGCCTGCACGCGATTTTTACATCAGCACCGGAGCCGATATTTTAAAAGGATGGGAAGTTGTGCAGATGGATGAAAATAGTTTGAAAAAATATGTAAATCGCCTTAAAAAATAATCGTATAATAAATCAAAAAAAGTGTAACAAAACTTCTGTTCATCATACTTATTTATCAGTTAATTAATAAAAAAACCAAGCTCTTATGAAACTAATTTTAAAGAATTTAACCAAAACTTATAAAAATGGCGTGAAAGTTATTGACGATTTAAGTATTGAAATTGGAACAGGAATGTTTGGTTTGTTAGGTCCAAACGGCGCGGGTAAATCATCTTTGATGAGAACGATTGCAACATTGCAAAGTCCCGATTCTGGATCCATTTCTTTTGGCGATATAAATGTGCTAGAAGACAATATGTCCTTGAGAAAAATATTGGGTTATTTGCCTCAGTCTTTTGGTGTATATCCTAAAATGTCTGCCGAAGAATTATTAGATTATTTTGCAAGCCTAAAAGGAATTGGAAATAAAATCGAAAGAGAAAAATTAGTGAAAGAAGTTTTAGAAATCACCAATTTATATGATGTTCGGAAAAAGCATGTTGCTGGTTATTCTGGCGGAATGAAACAGCGTTTCGGAATTGCACAACTACTACTAAACAATCCAAAATTAATTATTGTTGATGAACCTACAGCGGGTTTAGACCCTGCTGAAAGAAATCGATTTTTAAATGTTTTGCGTGAAGTTGGAACAAATGCAACCGTCATTTTTTCGACACATATTGTTGATGATGTTAAAGAATTGTGTAATGAAATGGCAATTTTAAATGGAGGGAGAATCTTAAAACACACCACTCCTATCGAAGCTACAAAAGAAATTGAAGGCACTATTTGGACAAAAATTATTGAGCGTGATGATTTAGAATCGATGGAGGCGCAATACAATATTTTGTCTTCGAACTACAACCAAGACAATACTTTAAATATTAGAGTTCATGCAAATGAAAAGCCTGCTGAAGGATTTGTACAAGCAGCATCGCAATTAGATGATGTTTATTTTATTGCCTTAAAACAAGACATACCTGTTGAGGTTTTAAGTTAGTCGATTAAAAAAAGAATACTCATCAACACCAACTATAAAGGTGCAAAAACAATAGATATGTTTCTAACTATTTTCAAACAAGAATTGCGTTACTGGTTTAAAAAACCAGCGATGTACATTTATTTAGCTATATTTTTTTTAATCTCACTATTTTTCTCTGCAAGTGCTGCAGGGATTTTTGATTTTTTAACCGTTACTACAGGGTCTTCAAAAATCGTAAATTCTCCTATCGGAATTAACGGCCTTTTTAGCGGACTTACCGTATTGATTTTCTTCTTATTTCCGTCCATTATTGGCGTGTCGGTCTATCGAGATTACAAGAGCGAAATGCACACCATATTATATTCTTATCCTTTTTCAAAAGCCAATTATTTATTTGCAAAATTTTTTAGTTCGTGGCTTATTGTGCTCATAATTGTATTTACAATTGGTGTCGGCATCGCAATTGGCTTTCGACTTCCTGGTACAAATCAAGAAATTGTAGGCAGCTTTAATGCGGTGTCTTATTTGCAATCGTACCTTATATATATCATTCCGAACACCTTGTTTTTTGGAGCCATCGTTTTTGCAGTCGTAACTTTTTCTAGAAATATCTCTGCAGGATTTATCACCGTAATTTTATTGATGTTTATTCAAGGGATGGTAGAAACAGCGCTTTCGGATCCCGAAAACAGATTTATCGCCGCATTGCTAGATCCTTATGGTGGATTAGCAACTCAATATTTAACACAATATTGGACCGTTGCCGAACAAAACGAATTGCAATTACCTATTATAGGTGTTGTGATTTATAACCGATTACTTTGGTTGTCAATTACAATTGTTGCTTTTGGATTGGTTTACAAAAACTTTTCTTTTAGCCAGAATGCGTTTTCATTCAGCTTTAAAAAACCAAAGGGAGTTAGAACTATCAAACAAAATTTTGGAGGAATCACAAGAATCAATTTACCTAAAGTAAATTAYGATTTTTCTTTTATCCAGAATTTAAAAACTACTTGGAGGCTTTCAAATGTCGATCTTAAATACATTGTTAAAAGTTGGCCTTTTATAAGTATTGTACTCGTTGGATTGATTTTTATCTTATTGACAGCATCTGCTTTAGGAGAAATATTTGGAACCAAAACCGTACCTGTAACTTGGCAAATGCTTCTAATTCCTGGAAGTAGTTTTTCGTTATTTATCAATATTCTTACTTTTTTATATGCGGGTATGTTGGTGCATAGAGGCAAAATTGTGCGTGTAAATCACCTCGTAGATGTTTCGCCAATTCCAAACTGGTCACTGTTRCTTTCTAAATTTATCGCANTGATAAAAATGCAAGTTTTGTTACTTCTTGTAATTATGATTGGCGGTATCTTAATTCAAATTTACAACGGTTATTATAATTTTGAAATCGGGCATTATCTATATGAACTCTATGTTTTAAATCTAATTCATTTTGTGATTTGGGCGTTGTTAGCATTGTTTATTCAAACCCTAATTGGCAATCCGTATTTAGGATTATTTATTATGTTGGTGATTTCAATTGGGATTCCATTTTTGAGTTTTGCTGGTATTGAGCAAGCGATTTACAAATACAACCAAGGGTCAAATTTTTCATATTCTGATATGAATGGTTATGGAGCATCCTTTTCAAAATACCTCATCTATAAACTATATTGGCTTTTAGGGGGATTATCTTTATTGGTAATCGCAGGATTATTTTGGGTGAGAGGGATTCCGAATTCATTTAAAGAACGATTGTCTATCGCTAAATCTCGTTTTAAAGGAATTGCAATTATTGGGTTTTCTGTGTTTTTAATTGGATTCCTTTTTATAGGATTTTCAATCTATAAAGTAAATAATATTGACAATAAAAGAACCTCTTCTAAAGAGTCTGAAGAGCTTAGGGTTAAATGGGAAAAAGATTATAAAAAGTATGAAAACTATGCACAACCAAGAATAGTAGCTGTAAATATTGACGTTAATATTTTTCCTAAAACAAGAGATTTTAAAGCCTCTGGAGAATTTTTAATGATCAATAAAACCGCTGAAAATATTGATAGCCTTTTCTTAAATCACAATGGATATCCAAGCACTTTTGAGTTTAATAAATCCAATAATTTGGTGTTAGAAGACACCATTCAAAACTTTGATATATATCATTTTAAATCGCCTTTAAAACCAGGAGATAGTTTGACTTTGTCATTTACAGTTCACAACAAACCAAATACGTTGTTGCGAAATAATTCTCCTGTTATAGAAAACGGAACCTTTTTAAATTCAGGATTATTTCCTTCTTTAGGGTATGGTGCCTCGGGCGAATTAACAGACGATGAAACTAGAAAAAAATACGATTTACCTAAAAATGATTTACGTCCACACCCTTCAGACAGTACTGCTTTGGCAAATACCTATATTTCTCATGATGCTGATTGGATTAATTTCGAAGCAACCGTTAGTACCTCTGAAGATCAAATTGCAATTGCTCCANGGGTACTTACAAAAAGAATGGGTTAAAGATGGTAGGCGCTATTTTCATTACAAAATGGATAGTAAAATATTAAATTTTTACGCATTCAATTCTGCAAGATATGAAGTTGTAAAAGACAAATGGAACGATGTAAACTTAGAAATTTATTATCACAAAGGACACGAATTTAATCTGGATAGAATGATGAAAGGGATGAAAGCATCCTTAGATTATAACTCTAAAAACTTTAGTCCGTATCAACATAAACAATTGAGAATTGTTGAGTTTCCAAGAACTGGAGGAGGCTTTGCGCAATCGTTTCCAAATACAATTCCGTTTTCTGAAGCCATCGGTTTTATTGCTGATGTAGATGACACAAAAGAAGGTGGTGTAGATTATCCTTTTGCGATTACCGTGCATGAAGTTGCGCATCAATGGTGGGCACATCAGGTAATTGGTGCCGATGTTTTAGGCGCTACGATGTTGTCTGAAAGTGCATCAGAATATGTGTCGCTTAAAGTGTTAGAACATCAACAGGGAAAATCTAAAATGCGCAAATTTTTAAAAGATGCTTTAGACAGGTATTTACTTTCTAGAACTACCGAAACTAAAAGAGAAAAAGCGTTGATGTATAACGATGGGCAAGGCTATATCCGGTATCAAAAAGGATCGCTCGTATTTTATGCTTTGAGTGATTATATTGGTGAAGAAAACATGAACAATGCCTTAAAAAAATATGTCGAGAAAGTGAAGTTTCAAGAAGCGCCTTACACCACATCCATAGATATGGTCAACCATTTTAGAGCCGCAACTCCAGACAGTTTACAATATGTTATTAAGGATATGTTCGAAACCGTTACCCTCTATCGCAATAGAATTGTTGATGTAACTTCTACCGAACTTGATAACGGGAAATTTGAAGTGGAGATTGAGTTTAACGTCAGCAAATATAGAAATGACGAAAAAGGAAAACGCTATTATGGCGAAAAAGTTGGTGATACTATTTCTTATAAAACCGACAAAATGAACAAGCCGATTTTGTCTGTTCCTTTGGCTGATTATATCGATATTGGGATTTTTACCGAAGTAGAAGTTGATGGTGAAAAGAATGAAATTGAACTGTATTTAAAGAAACATAAGATTACAAACATCAATAATAAAATTACAATTATTGTTGATGAAAAGCCGACGGAGGTTGGAGTTGACCCGTATAATAAACTCATCGACACACAATCTGAAGACAATAGAAGGCGATTATAGAAATGAAAGTATTTAAGTTTGGAGGCGCATCCGTAAAAGATGCAGCATCCGTAAAAAATTTAGCGAAAGTTATAGAACATCAAGGGATTGATGATAAATTAATCATCATTTCTGCCATGGGAAAAATGACCAATGCTTTTGAAAAAGTTGTTGCGGCATATCTCCATAATAAAATTGATTTAGAAAATTCTATTTCTTTTGTCGAGTCGTTTCACAATTCAATTTTAAATGATTTGTTTGACGATAAAAAGCATCCTTCTTTCTTAAAAGTTGAAGATTTATTTAAACAACTAAATCTCTTTTTAAAAGAAAACACCTCTAAAGATTACAATTATATTTACGATCAAATTGTTCCTTTTGGTGAGTTGTTATCAACCACCATTGTGAGCGAATATTTATCAGAAATCAACATTAAAAATAATTGGATTGATGTTCGTAATTTTATAAAAACAGATGCTAGTTATCGCGATGCAAAAGTAGATTGGGAAACAACTGAAAGGAATATCAAAACAAATTTAGATACCTCAAAACTCAATATTACCCAAGGGTTTTTGGGTGGTAATGCAAACAACACTACAACACTTGGTAGAGAAGGTTCTGATTTTACTGCAGCAATTTTTGCTTATTGTTTAAATGCCGAAAGTGTAACTATTTGGAAAGATGTTGAAGGTGTTTTAAATGCAGATCCTAGAAAATTTGATGACACTACTTTATTAAACTACATCTCATATAAAGAAGCGATTGAAATGGCTTTTTATGGTGCGTCGGTCATTCATCCTAAAACATTAAAGCCTTTAGAAAATAAATTGATTCCGCTAGTTGTTCGCTCTTTTGAAAACTTAAATTCCGAAGGAACAAAAGTTAGTAAGGGCGAAGATTTGGTTCCTAAAATTCCGTGTTTTATTCAAAAAGAAAATCAGATTTTAGTATCTATTTCAGCTTTGGATTTTTCTTTTATTTTAGAACATAACCTGAGCGATATTTTTCAACACTTGCATAAATTTAAGCTCAAAGTGAATTTAATTCAGAATTCAGCCTTGAGTTTTTCGATGTGCATCGAAGATAAATTTAATAGGTTTGATGATTTTTACAACGAAATGCATCACAAATATAAAGTGTCTTATAACGAGAATGTTACCCTTTTTACCATTCGTCATTTTGATGCAGGATCACTCTCAAAAATTGAAAAAAACAACTCCGTTTTATTAAGACAAACGAGTAGAGAAACGGTTCAAATTGTAACCGAATAGTTTTGTATCTTTGTTTTTCGCAAAATTTAATCATTCATGGGTTTAGTTACCGCAAAAGAAGTTTCAAAAGCAGTTAACCTTGATAAATATGGGTTTATAGGAACCTTTGTTGGATGGTTATTAATGAAGATATTACGAATATCTACTATTAACAAACTTTATAATAGAAACAAACATCTTTCTGACCTCAAATTTTTTGATGCGCTTTTAGAAGACCTTCAAATTAAGTTCGAAATACCAGAAGAAGATTTAGAAAGGATTCCAAAAGAAGGCGCATTTATTACAATATCAAATCACCCGTTAGGAGGAATAGATGGTATTTTATTATTAAAACTTTTAGTAAAAAAGCGGTCTGATTATAGAATTATTGCAAATTTTTTATTGCATAGAATTGAGCCGATGAGACCCTATATAATGCCTGTAAATCCTTTTGAAAACCGGAAAGATGCAAAATCTAGTATGGCGGGGATAAAAGAAGCGTTAATGCAT
The DNA here is from genome assembly GCA_002401215.1 of Flavobacteriaceae bacterium. GTDB lineage: Bacteria > Bacteroidota > Bacteroidia > Flavobacteriales > Flavobacteriaceae > Urechidicola. The sequence continues at coordinate 39,231 of NVSL01000005.1, forward strand.
ATTCGCAATAACAAGCCTTTAGGAATTTTTCCGGCAGGTGAAGTGTCAACCTATAAAGATGGCAAATTAGTCATCGATAAACCCTGGGAAGAAGGGGCTAWWRARYTKWTYWWMMAGSMMAWYKTYMYWRKSMKYYSKRTTKMSYWWCRYRCMRAWWATMRWMKCKWGTTYKMCGTGNKMKCARRAATTAGCGACACCTTTAGAACCGCAAAGATTCCGTCAGAAGTATTGTCTCAAAAACAACGAATAATTAAGGTACGAATCGGAAAACCAATTAGTGTTAAGGATCAGAATCAATATGAAAATATTGAAGATTTTCATGAGTTTATCCGTAAGAAAACATACATGCTGGCAAATCCTTTTGAAGAGGCGCCAAAGACAATTTCTACAGCAACATTAAAATTTCCGAAAGAACCCAAAGAGGTTGTTAAACAAGGTGATGTGCAATTATTTATTAATGAAGTAGATGCGCTGAGAGAAGGTGATTCTAGGATGATGGAAAGCAAAAATTACGAGGTGTTTTTTGCGAGTGCTGATAAAATTCCGAACCTGTTACAAGAAATTGGTCGTCTTAGAGAAATCACTTTTAGAGATGTTGGTGAGGGTACCAATAATGCAATCGACCTTGATGATTTTGACCAAGAATACCATCATTTATTTTTGTGGGATAGTAAAGAAAATGTTTTGGTTGGTGCGTACAGAATGGGCTTAGGTGTTGATATCTTTAAGAAATATGGTATCGAAGGGTTTTATGTACAAACCCTTTTTAAGTTTGATGAAGAGCTACACAAAATGATGAGTCAAACCATTGATATTGGTCGTGCATTTATCGTTAAAGAGTACCAACAAAAACCGATGCCTCTCTTTTTCCTTTGGAAAGGAATTATACATGTTACCCTCAGATATCCTGAACATAAATACCTAACTGGTGGTGTGAGTATCTCAAATCAATTTTCGAATTTCTCAAAATCTTTGATGATTGAGTTTATGAAATCTCACTATTATGATCCGTATATCGCGCAATATATTCACCCTAAAAAAGAGTATAAAGTAAAGTTAAAAGATGCCGATCGTGACTTTGTTTTTGATGCTACTCAAGCCGACTTAAAAAAGTTTGACAAGGTAATTGACGAGTTAGAGCCTGGTAATTTAAGAATGCCTGTGTTGATTAAAAAGTACATCAAACAAAATGCAAAATTGGTTGCTTTTAATGTCGATCCAAAATTTAACAATGCAATTGATGGGCTTATCTTTTTAAGAATTGCCGATATTCCTGAAAGTACCGTTGGCCCTGTTATGGAAGAGTTTCAAGCTGAATTAGAGCGTAAAATGAGTGAGGATAACAACAATAAGTAACCTTTTTTAAAACCAGCCTTTTTGATTATTTTGGTAGGTCTCTACAAATTCTTCATCAGATTTTGTGAGGTAAATAATTCCTTCAATAAAACCAATAATACTCAAAATACCACAACTTACAACTGAAATTATTATTTGAATAATTCCTTCTTTTGTGTATCCCAAAACAAATTTATGAATGCCTAATGATCCAAAAAGAATTGCTAAAACACCAGCAACCACTCTCTTGCTTTCTTGTGTTGTAAACTGAGGTTGTTTGTTTCCGTTTTCGTCAATTATTTCCATTAAGTTTAAGTGTTTAGTTAGAGTGTAAAAATATTAGAATTTATTCAAACGAGCTATCAATTGGTTCCCAAAGTTCAATTTTATTTCCATCATTGTCTAGAATYCAACCAAACTTTCCGTAGTCATAGGTCTGCATTTCATCAACAATAGTGACTCCTTCTGATTTTAAAACTTCGAGTAATTCAACTAAATTTTCTACACGATAGTTGAACATAAATTCCTTTTTTGATGGCTTAAAATAATCGCTATCCTTTGCCATCGGACTCCATTGAGTAGAGCATTTATTACCGTCTTTGTCTTTCCACCAAAAAGTACATCCCCAATCGTCAGTATCAAATCCTAAATGTTTTTGATACCAATCTTTTGACTCTTTAGGGTTGGTGGTTTTAAAAAACAATCCTCCAATTCCTGTAACACGTTTTTTCATAAGCGTTGTTTTAGTTTGATAAAACTACGAAAAATTAGCGGTAATTTTATTTACGATAGTCTGTGCTAATTTTGTTTTTGAAGTCACTGTCCAACCTGCAACATGAGGAGATAATAAAACATTGCCAGAATTAGTTAGGTATTCAAAAGCTGCTGGAAGAGAATCGTTTTCAAAAAGATTTTCGAAGGATGTTTTTTCATATTCCAGCACATCCAATCCCGCTCCTAAAACTTCGCCTTCTTTCAATGCTACAACCAAATCCGAAGTAACCACAGCAGATCCTCGCGCGGTATTTATCAACCAAAAAGGTTTTTTAAACTGACCAATAAAAGCATAATCAACCATGTTATGCGACAATTTATTAAAGGGTGTGTGTAGGCTCAAAACGTCCGTTTTTTGCTGTAATTCTTGCAAAGAAACTTGTTTGCAATTTTCATCACCAACGCCATTTTTAATATCATAACAGATTACCTCAACATCAAATCCTCGCAATTTTTTTGCAAAGGATTTGCCCATATTTCCGTAACCAATAATTCCAACTGTGAGTCCATCGAGTTCGATGCCACGATTATTTTCGCGCAACCATTTTCCGTTTTTAACCTCTCTATCTCCTTTATTTAGATTGTTGAATAATGATAAAATCATTCCCAAAGCATGTTCACCAACCGCGTTACTATTGCCTTCTGGAGCAGCAATCAGTTTGATGTTTTTACTTTCGGCATACTCACAATCTATACTTTCTAATCCAGCTCCAACGCGCGCAATAAATTTTAAATTGGTAGCCGCATCAACAAATTGTTTGTCTATTTTAAAACGACTTCTAATTACAATTCCGTCATATTCAGATATTATTTTTTCAACTCCTGATTTTGTTGAAGTGTAATCTTCATCATTTGTAAATCCTAAATCATTCAGTTGATTTATTAGAAGGTGATGATTGGTATCTAAATGTAAAATCTTCAAAACTTATATTTTAGGATAGTTTAAAACTGTTTTTTCGTGATTCACATTCCCGGTATGAGTTGTTGTTATCTTTTCAAAAAGCAATACATATACTTCTTCTCCATCTTTTGTTTTAGGACAATGTTCAACACCCTTTGGAACGACAATAATTTCACCTTCTTTAACAAGCTCCATTTTATCTCTAAAATGCATTTCTAAAATTCCTTTTTGAACAAAAAACAATTCATCTTCTTCCTCGTGTTTATGCCAAACAAACTCCCCTTTAATTTTTGCTAATAATACCTGCATATTATCAACTACCGCAATTTGATGTGGGTGCCAATGCTTACTAAAAGAAGAAAATTTTTGATGTAGATTTATTGTTTTCAATAAAAAAAGAATTTAATATTTTTCATCATCATTAGGAAAATCAACAGATTTCACATCAGCTATATACCCTTTAAAAGCAGTAGTCATATCATCATATAAATTCAAATATCTACGTAAAAAACGAGGGTTGAATTCGTGTGTCATTCCCAACATATCATGGGTTACTAAAACTTGTCCATCAACTCCAGCACCTGCACCAATTCCAATAACAGGAATGGCTAAACTGTCGGCAACTTCTTCGGCTAATTTGGCTGGAACCTTTTCTAAAACGATGGCAAAACATCCTAATTTTTCTAATAATTTAGCGTCCTTTTTTAATTTTTCTGCCTCCTCATCTTCTTTGGCTCTTACGGTATATGTTCCGAATTTATAAATAGATTGTGGTGTTAATCCGAGGTGGCCCATTACCGGAATACCAGCATTTAAAATTCGTTTTATAGACTCTTTTACTTCCTTACCTCCTTCTAATTTTACCGAGTGCGCCCCACTTTCTTTTAAGATTCTAATAGCAGATCTCAAGGCTTCTTTTGGGTCAGATTGGTAACTACCAAAAGGTAAATCTACTACCACCAAACAACGGTGTATTGCCCGTACCACAGACCCTGCATGATAAATCATTTCGTTCAATGTAATCGGCACAGTTGTCTCGTGACCCGCCATTACGTTAGAGGCAGAATCGCCCACTAAGAGCACATCTATACCTGCATTGTCTAATATTTTTGCCATGGTATARTCATAGGCTGTTAGCATCGAAATTTTTTCTCCGTTGCGTTTCATCTCTACCAAAGATTTTACCGTGACTCTTTTATATTCCTTTTTTGCTATTGACATTTTTAATCAAATTTAGAATGTAAAAATAGTGAAATTTTGATTGCTAAACTGATTGATTTCCTCTTTCAATTTTAAGTTTAAATAATTTGATTTCTAAAAAACTCGAATGAACAGCGTAGAATCTATCCCACAAAATTTGATCTGTCAATATTTAAATATTTCACGACAAATAGTATATCTTCGTCAAACTAAAAACCCGTTGCTTTAATTCATGTCAACAGAAACCAAGCATACTTTAGCGCCCGATAAATGGGTGCAATTATATTCTGACTATCTTTTTAATTACACTATAACCCGTGTGAGTGGTGGTGAAATTGCAAAAGATTTAGTTCAAGAAACTTTTTTTTCTGGATTAAAATCAATGAAAAATTTTAAAGGGTTGGCAAGTGAGCGCACTTGGTTGGTGTCTATCCTAAAAAGAAAAATAATTGATCATTATCGTAAAATCAATTCTAAAAAGGGAAAAGCTGAAGTTAGAATGAACTTTTATAAGGATGGTGAAAATGAAGGAGAATGGATTGAAGAACGCGCACCAAATACTTGGGCTGAAGACACAGATAGGGGAATTAAAAACGAAGAATTAAAAGCGACTCTTGAGTATTGTATTGATAAATTACCAGAAAAATACGGAATGGTTTTTAATATGAAAACAATTCAGGGATTTGAAACCGAAGAGATTTGTAAGGAGCTAGACATAACCTCGTCAAATTTATGGGTTATAATTCATAGGGCGCGAACGCAATTGAGAAGATGTATGGAAGATAATTGGTTTAATAATTAAGTTGATGGGGAAGTTTAAAATTACTTGTGACGAGGCTACAACCATTTGTGATAAAAATCAATATGGCGAAGCTCGTTTTGGTGAAAAATTAAAGTTAATGATGCATTTTTATGGATGCAAAATTTGCAAATGTTATAGCGATCAAAACAATAGGATGACAAAAATTTATAATGTATACTCTAAAGACAAATGCAATCAGCACACTTGCTTAACATCTGAAGATAAAGAAAAAATAGAAGTGGCAGTAAAAGAAAAAATGCAGTAAKAAATTAAGATTAAAAAGATCGCCACGCCCCGCGCGAAGACACTATATTTATATTATAAAACAGCGTCTTTTTATTTGGCCTAAATAAAGCTACAAAATGGATTTTCTCCCAGAAAAAATAGATACCTACGTTTGCAATCACTCTGAAGACGAACCAAAAATTTTACAAGAACTCTCTAGAGAAACTTGGCAAAAAGTTTTGATTCCGAGGATGTTGAGCGGGCATTTTCAAGGACGTGTTTTGTCGATGATTTCTAAACTTGTAAATCCAAAAAACATCTTAGAAATAGGAACTTACACTGGGTATTCTGCTTTGTGTTTGGCAGAGGGAATGCAAAAATTAGGAGTACTACACACCATCGATAAAAATGAAGAGTTGGCAAGTTTACAAAAAAAATATTTCGATAAATCAGACTATAAAAATCAAATTCATCAGCATATTGGAAACGCCTTGGATATTTTAAAAACCTTAGATTTAAATTTCGATTTAGTCTTTATCGATGCCGATAAAAGCAACTATTCTAATTATTTTCATGCCATTATTGATAAGATGAATTCTGGTGGCGTCATTATTTCTGACAACGTTTTGTGGAGCGGAAAAGTGGTAGAAGCCATCCAACCAAAAGACAAAGATACTCCGGCATTAATTGCATACAATACCTTATTAAAAAATGACCCTAGAGTAGAAACGGTGCTGCTTCCTATAAGAGATGGATTGACAATTTCGAGAGTTGTTTCTTAGTCGGGTATTGGCTTTAGGCTGTAAGCAATAGGCTTTATTAGGTCAATGAATGATAACTGCAAACTGAGACTGTAAACTTAATTTTACAACCTCTTAATCGGTCCTGTAATATCGTTGATATCCTCTTTTACTTTATTGATTCCGTCTTTAATATCCTTAGTAAAATCGGTGTCAATCCCTTGTTTTTCGGCGCTCTCTTTAATTTCTCTTTTAATATCATTGGTAGCGTCTTTTACTTGACGCATGGTTTTACCCAAGCCACGAGCTATCTCCGGAATTTTATCTGCACCAAAAAGCATCACTACAATAAGTAGTATTATAAAAATTTCTGGACCACCAATAAATAAAAACATAGAAGTAATTTATGCGACAAAGATAAAACATTTCTAAGAAATTTTAAGTTTTTTTAGTTTTGATACAGCTTCTGCAAAAAACAAAATTATTCAACGTATTTTTGTTTTAATAAATACTTGGATTGTCAAAAATAAATGGCCTCATTAAAACGATTTTTTAAAGATACTTTTATCTACGGGTTAGCAACCGTATTACCGCGTGTTATTAATTTTTTATTGGTTAGAGTTCATACCGATGCCTTACCTGCAAACGATTATGCACAAAATACCGACTTCTATATTTGGGCAGGATTAACCGCAGTTTTATTGACCTTTGGGCTAGAAACCGCCTTCTTTAGATTCTACGCCAAAGCTGATAAAAAGGACACCTTAGTATCAACAGCATTTATAAGTATGCTCATCAGTGTTGCTGTTTTCTTGGTGATGATGGCCGTCTTTTTTGATTCATTTTTAAACTTTTTTGATTTTGAAAACAACCCACTTCGATTAAAATTATTTATCGGAATTATGGCATTGGATACCTTGGCAATGGTGCCGTTTGCATTTTTACGTGCGTCAAACAGACCCATGAAATATGCCATCATAAAATTGGTGAATGTAGGTGTGATTGTCTTCATTAATTTGGTGTTCTTAAAATATGTTCCGGAGTTTATTGCTGATGGAAAATCGTTGCCAGAAATTATATCGGATAATTACAATTCCATCCCTTTGGTTGAATATATTTTTGTTGCCAATATCTTTGGAAGCGCAATAACTCTTCTTTTATTAGTTCCTTATTTGTTGCGATTCAAATTTCAATTTGATGTTGATTTACTCAAAAAAATGTTGGCATATAGTTGGCCAATAGCTGTTGCAGGAATTGCGTATATCATCAACGAAAATCTCGATAAATTTTTAATCAAACGAATGATTGGAGATTCTGAAATGGGAATTTATGCCGCCTGTTACAAGCTCGCAATTTTTATGAATTTATACATTATGGCATTTAGATTGGGTGCTGAACCTTTCTTTTTTAATCATGCTGATAAAAAGGATGCAAAAGAAACCTATGCTAAAATAATGAATTATTTTGTGATTATTGGCGCCTTAGTTTTTGTGGGAATCGTGGTTTATATCGACTTTATAAAGGAATTATTTATTCATAATWMWNARTATTGGAGTGCAATACAAATTGTACCGGTGGTGCTAYTHKBTTATTTATTTTTAGGAATTTATCACAACTTATCCATTNGGTATAAACTAACGGACAAAACGAGATTCGGAATGTATTTCTCAATTATAGGTGCAATTATAACCATTGTTTTAAACCTTTGGTTGATTCCTAAAATCGGAATTATGGCAGCAGCTTGGGCAACATTAATCGCGTATGCAAGTATGACCGTCATTTCATATTTTGTTGGTAAAAAACATTATCCTGTTAATTATCCACTTAAAAAAATGGGGGGTTATTTAGTAGTTTCTATCGCTATTTCTTCTATTTCGTTTTTAGAGTTTAGAGGTGATTTTTGGATTTCAACTTTGATGATTCTGATTTTTGGAGGTATTATATTTTTGAGTGAACGGAAAGAAATAAGGATTCTCTTAAACAAGTAGATTGCGGTTTATTATTCACCGTTCTCGATACAAAATTTTTATCAAAATTTCACTCGAACTGACGTACATAAAATTATTATCTTACACAATTGAAAACAATTCAATAATTAATTGTCCCCTCGAGCGCAGTCGAGAGGTTAATAAAAAACAGGTCTCGACTGCGCTCGACCAGACAAGAATATGAACATACAAATCATCAACAAATCAAAACACGAGTTGCCAAGTTATGAAACCATCGCCTCAGCAGGAATGGATTTACGCGCAAACATAGACGAAGCAATCACCTTAAAACCCTTGGAAAGAACCATCGTAAAAACAGGGCTGTTCATCGCATTGCCCATCGGAACCGAAGCGCAAGTACGCCCAAGAAGCGGGTTGGCTATAAAAAAAGGAGTCTCTGTTTTAAACGCTCCCGGAACCATAGATGCAGATTATCGCGGAGAAATTGGCGTGATACTCATCAACCTATCAAATTCAGATTTTGTGATTAATGATGGGGAGCGGATTGCGCAATTAGTCATCGCAAAACACGAACGCGCTGATTGGATAGAAGTTTCTGAACTCAACGAAACCGAACGTGGTACTGGAGGTTTTGGGAGTACGGGGGTTTAATAGTCTTTAGACTGTAGATTTAAAATCCGTCTTATACCAATATAGTTTTGTATTGCCGCATAAATTTTGTATATTTAAGCATGGGAAAAATAGCACGTTTAGACATTTCAGAATCGTTAACAGAGCTTAA
>NVSL01000006.1 GCA_002401215.1 Flavobacteriaceae bacterium
TACCGCTTGCGCTAGGTCGCGTCTCTGAAAGAGCCGACATACCAGACATAAATATTAATGATATATTGCCAAATATTGCAAATTTGTTTAAGATAAATACACCAGAAGAAATATTAAATATGACTGGCAATATTGTTGATGAATTGAAAAAACGTCAGAAATAATTTGACAATAACCCCTAAAAATACCGTTTCACATTCCTATACTATAAAAGTAGAACGACATCATATTGATGCTTTAAACCACGTAAATAATGTAGTGTATTTACAATGGATAAATGATGCGTCAGAAAAACATTGGGCTATTTTATCGAATGATGAAATTAGCGCAAAGTATTTTTGGGTGTGCTTAAGACACGAATTAGATTATTTAGGTCAAGCTTTTTTGAGTGATGAAATTACAGCCCAAACGTGGGTAGGTCAATCGAAAGGAGTGAAATCTATTCGCTATGTTAATATATATAAAGGTGATGAGTTGCTTTGTAAGGCAGCTTCAACTTGGTGTTTGTTTAATGTTGATTCAAAGAAACCAACAAGAATTAGACAAGATATTTTAGATTTATTGACAACCTAATAAAAAATAGTTTAAGGTAATATCATCCTTTTTTATTTCTACTTTTGCATAAAAATAATCTGATGATAACTCCCTTAGAAAAGTACTTTCAAAAATTCAGAAACAATATTGTTGGTATTGGCCAAAATTTCAAATCACCTTTTGGTGAGCAAGRAATTATCTATGCTGATTGGACTGCGAGTGGTAGATTGTATCGCCCGCTAGAAGAAAAAATGTTGAATGATATTGGTCCTTTTGTAGCGAATACGCATACAGAAACATCAACTACAGGTTCGGCGATGACACATGCGTATCATATCGCAAAAGACAAAATCAAAACACATGTTGGGGCGAATAACGATGACGTTTTAATTGTTACAGGGTCTGGGATGACTGGTGCTGTAAATAAGTTTCAACGAATATTAGGATTAAAGATTTCAGAGAATTTAAAAGAACATATCAATATTCCAGGAGCGTTGCGTCCGGTGGTATTTATTTCGCACATGGAGCACCACTCAAATCAAACTTCGTGGTTAGAAACAATAGCAAAAGTTGAGGTGATTCCGTGTGATGAAGAAGGTTTAATTTGCTTTAAAAGTTTTGAGTTATTACTTAAAAAATATGTTGATACTCCGATAAAAATTGCATCGGTAACAGCATGTTCTAATGTTACCGGAATCAAGACAGATTATCATGGTATTGCTGCGTTAGTGCATCAACACAACGGACTTTGTTTTGTTGATTTTGCCTGCTCTGCACCCTATGTTGATATTGATATGCATCCACAAAAAGAGGATGAATATTTAGATGCTATTTTCTTTTCGCCACATAAATTTTTAGGAGGTCCTGGTTCATCGGGAGTGTTACTTTTTAATAAAAAATTGTATAAAAATCTGGTGCCAGATAATCCAGGAGGAGGTACAGTTTTATATACAAACCCTTGGGGGGATCACGATTATATTGAAGATATTGAAGCGCGTGAAGATGGTGGAACTCCAGGTTTTTTACAGACTATCCGAATCGCTTTGTCCATTCAGATAAAGGAAGAAATGGGGACTCAAAATATTCATGATCGCGAAAATGAAATGAACTCTTTTATTTTTAAGGAGCTTTCTCAAATCGAAAATTTAAACTTGCTTGCAAAGAAACATACCAATCGTTTGGGGATTTTTTCTTTCTTTATTGAGGATGCTCATTACAACCTAATCGTAAAATTATTGAATGACAGATATGGGATTCAGACCAGAGGGGGTTGCTCTTGCGCAGGTACATACGGTCACTTTTTATTGCATGTAGATCAGCAAACATCAAAAGCTATTGAGCAACAAATTTTAGAAGGATGTATGATAGAAAGACCGGGTTGGATTAGAATGTCGATTCACCCAACAATGACTACTCAAGAAATTGAATTTATTTGTAATGCCATAAAAGAGGTTTCTGAAAATCACGAAGCATGGGCTAAAAATTATAAGTTTGATGCAATATCAAACGAATTTATTTTTRYKGWAYNCACMRNNTTYCGMMWNCKGANTYTARSGCAKCWGKRRTTTKAKAARWNAKGWSWRTMRWYKYAATNTSAWYAAWTGMAWWGWKWYSAKKYAKWAANANAAYGGGRWTWWNTTGWTTTMTCAATTTCTTCCCGTTTTTAGTTTGTAAAATACGCCGTAAATAACGCTGTTGATTTCTTTTGGGCTCAATCCCTTAATCCTATTTTGTGTTGTCACCTATGTTGTCCCTAGAAATTAAAAAACCCTTATAAACATTGAGTCTACAAGGGTTTTAAGTGGTACCTCCAGGAATCGAACCAGGGACACATGGATTTTCAGTCCATTGCTCTACCAACTGAGCTAAGGTACCATTGCTTAATTGCGGGTGCAAATATAGAGGTAATTTTTAAACTAATCAAAACAAAAACTAAAAAATCATTTGTATTTTTGAACTTTATTTTTAAGGCAAATGAATTTAGTAATTGATGTAGGAAATACCCAAGTGAAACTCGCTGTTTTTGAGGGAAATAAAATTGTATTTAATATTTCTTGTTCTCGAAATGAATTGAAAACGGAATTAGAAAATATTAAAAAAAACTTTTTAATAGATAATTCAATAATTTCTTCAGTCGCTTTATTTTCTAAAAATGAGTTGTCAGAAATTGATAAAATGTTCTCGGAGTTAATGCAACTATCGCACAATACTCCTGTCCCTTATAATAATTTGTACGGTACACCTAAAACTTTAGGTGTTGATAGAGTTGCTATTGCAGCAGGAGCGATTACTAAATATCCTAAAAAAAATGTATTGGTTATTKNATNGYAKKTWYGNTGMATNAAMGKWTRAWWYNTRTYRNNATSAWWMRRGWKNNTAWTTAGKWKNGCRMAAWWYMTSMWKGWRTAAAAATGCGTTATAAATCCTTAAATGAATTTACAGATAAATTACCTTTGTTAGATCCATTATCACCAAAAAATATTATTGGTAAATCTACAGAAGAATCTATACAYTCTGGAATAGTAAATGGAGTTTTAGCTGARATAAATTCAATAATTAATCAGTATAAAGAACAATATAAAAATTTAACAGTGGTTTTAACAGGAGGAGATACAAATTTCTTGTCAGAACGATTAAAAAATAGCATATTTGCCAATCCAAATTTTTTATTGGAAGGACTGAATATGATATTGATATATAATAGTAAGAATGATTAAAAATTTAACGGTAATAATTACCTTAATAATTTGTGTACAAGGTTTTGCACAAAAAGCAGATTCCTCACCTTATTCTGCCTTAGGAATAGGAAATGAAGTACACTCAAAGACGGTTGAAGAAATGAGTATGGGAGGTGTAGGTACCTCAGGAAGTATCAACAATCAATTGAGTTTTTCTAACCCAGCATCTTATACTTCATTAAAGATTACTAGGTATACTTTATCAGCTGAGAATAGAGCTTTTAGGTTTAAAGACGAAACTTCTAGCGACAACTCATCAAATGCATATTTATCCTATTTGGCTATGGGTATTCCGTTAGGAGACAAAGCAGGTTTTGCTTTTGGGTTGCAATTAAATTCAACAATTGGATATACAATTACTGAGAATACTTTTGATGCAAACGATGAGTTAGTTCAAGCCGGATTATATGAAGGAGACGGAGGTACAAGTCGTGTTTTTTTAGGTTTTGGATATGAGGTGTTTAAAAACTTTAGTTTAGGATTAGAAGGAAAGTATATTTTTGGTAAAACAGAAAAAACGATTATTTCGCAATCTAGAGATGTGCGCTTAGCTACAAAATATAAATTAGAAGGGAGTATAAATGGATTCGGTTTAAAAGCAGGAGCTATTTATAAAAAGGAAATTAAACCAAGTTTGTTTGTAAATATTGGAGCTTCTGTTGAGTTAGAAAATGAGTTAGATTTTAATGCAAATGAATATTTATATTCAGTTTCTATTTCTGGTGCTGAAAGTCCGAGAGATACAATATTGAGTTTAGATAGTAAAGGTATTTATAAAACACCTTTAAAAACAAATTTAGGATTAAGTATTGGTAATCCTTTAAAATGGTCGGTAATGGTTGACTATAGTTTTAGAGATGCTGTTGATATAAGCGGTAATCTTGCTGGGTATAATCCGAAGCTAGAATACGAAAAATCCAGTAAATTATCTATAGGTGGATATTTTATTCCAAAGTACAATTCAATATCAAGTTACTGGGATAGAATATCTTACAGAGCAGGTGTTAGGTTTGAAAATACAGGAATCAAAGTAAATGGGTCTGGTACAGGATCAGAATTTACATCAATAACAGATTATGGCATATCTTTTGGTCTAGGATTGCCAGTTGGTAAAAGATATTCAAAAATTGATACAAGTTTTGAATATGGTCAAATGGGTACTACAAGTAATGGTTTAACAAAAGAAACTTATTTTAACTTTAGAGTTGCTTTAGCCTTTGGTGATAAGTGGTTTGGAAGAAGACAAATTAATTAATTAAAATAAACAAAATGAAAAAAATTACACACATCGTTATAGGATTATTTCTATTAATTGGAAGTATAAATGTAAATGGACAAGCTGCAWTGGATCAGCAAGATTGTACTATTGAATATAATTTGTACAAAGGAGAAATTCAAGGTAAAAACTTTGAATCGGCAAAAAAGAGATTGATAACTTTGATGGAGAACTGTCCTGATTTATCAGTTAACATCTATAAGCAAGCGAGTAAGATTGTTGATGATATGATTGCAAATGGACAAAGAGATGAGGGAATTAAATTGATGAGTAAGGTTGTGGATCAACGTTTATTGTATTTTCCAAAAGGAGATGGGAAAGTATATAATGATTTTTRWAYWTYWYWARAYMMWTKKGGTSYWTYWAAAGAAGAAGTTTATCAAATATTGCACAAAGCATATCAGGCAGACCCTACCGCAATGTCAGCAAAAAATATTTATATGTATTTTGATGTTGTTTTAGAACGCAATAAAGAAATTGATGTTCAAAAAATATTAGATACTTATGATGATATTAATGATGCTCAAGAAAAAAAGGCAGAGAAATACAGATTGAGATTAAGTAAATTAATTGCCAAAGAAGAAGGTGGAGCAACGTTGAGTTCTAAAGAAGCAAAGTCTAAAAGAATAGCAGAAGCTACTTTAAAAAATATTGGTATTGTAGAAGGTGGTTTAAATGCTAAAATAGAAGAGTTATTAACGTGTGATAGATTATCACCTTTATATAGAAGAGATTTTGAAGAAAATAAAGACAATGCTAAATGGTTAAAAAGAGCAGTGTCTAGAATGTTTAGAAAAGAATGTACTGATGATGCGTTGTACGAAGAGTTAGCAATGGCGTATGCTAAGGCAGACCCTTCTTCAAATGCATATATTTTTGTTGCAGGTATTTTAGAGAAAAAAGGAAAAAAATCTGAAGCTTTAGAAATGCGTAAAAAAGCAATTGAGCTAGAAATTGATCCGGTACGTAAATCAAAATTATTGTTAACAGTTGCGCAAGATTACAATAAAAAAGGTCAGAAAAGCAAAGCTAGAAAATCGGCGAATGACGCTATTAGAAATAATCCGAGTAATGGTGCAGCATATCTATTAATTGCATCGATGTACGCAACGAGTGCAAACAGTTGTGGTACTGATGAATTCTCTAAACGTATGGTTTATGTTGCTGCTTTAAACAAAGCACAGAGAGCTGTAAAAGTAGATCCGAGTATTGCATCAAAAGCAAAAAAATACATTAAGAGTTATAAAGCTAACATCCCTACAAAATCAATGATTTTTAATGAGGGTGTTAAAGAAGGAGATACTTTTAAAGTAGGATGCTGGATTGGAGAAACTGTGAAAGTTCAAGTAAGATAATAAAACAATTAATTTAGTACATTTGTTGTATGACCATGACTAAATTTATGAAGACGATACTAAAAAGCATTGCTGTCATTTTTTTGACGGCAATGTTTTTTTCTTGTGGTAATAGCACAAAAGAAATCAGGGATTTATTGGCCGATAAAAATTTACCAATAGGTATTGGCACTGATATCAGTAATATATATACAGATTCTGGTGTAGTGACATCAAAACTACAAGCACCTTTATTATATGATTTTAGTAATCGTGAGAATCATCCGTATTCTGAGTTTACTGAAGGAGTTAGAATTGTAACTTTAGATGATAACAATGATTCGATTGTTGTTACAGGTAATTATGCGATTATTTATAGTAAAACAAATGTTTCAGAAATTAGAGACCATGTAGTTATCACTAATTATTTGGAACATAAAAAACTGGTGACAGAGCAGCTTTTTTGGGATCAAAAAATAAAGTATTTTTATACCGAAAAAGCATTTACATTATACACTTTAACTGATACGATTTATGGTGTAGGCTTTGATGCGAGTGAAAATTTAGAGTCATTTATTGCCAAAAATAATAGCGGTAGTATTTATTTAAACGAAAAAGACAAGTAATGGATAAAGTAGGAAAAGTATTTGAAATACTATATTTAGTAATTGCAGTTGTATTTGCTTACGAAGCATTTAATATATGGCAAGGAGGAGGCGAAAATTTATATTTATATTTAATTTTTATTGCCTTAGCTATATTTATGTTTTTCTTCCGCAGAAAAACAAGAATTAAAAGAGAAGAGTACTTTAATCAAAAAAAATAAATGGGAGTAGAGATAGTTGTTATTATTCTATCAATCTTGGCATCCGCCTTTTTTTCGGGGATGGAAATTGCGTTNATTTCTGCAAATAAAATGCATCTAGAACTCGAAAAGAAAAAGGAAGGTTTTATTGCCAAAATACTTTCTAAACTCACCTTGAAATCATCAAAATTTATTACCACAATGTTGGTGGGTAATAATATTGCTTTGGTGATTTATAGTTTTTATATGGGCAAATTTATTGTCCATTTTTTAGACTTCAATCCGCTAATTACATTGTTGATTCAAACCATTATTTCTACGATAGTTATATTGGTTACTGCCGAGTTTTTGCCAAAAGCAATTTTCAGGATTTTTGCAAATGAAAGTATGAAACTATTTGCAATTCCTGCCTATTTTTTTTATATACTATTCCATTTTTTGTCCGAAGGGATTACTGCTATTTCCGATTTTATCTTGCGCGTATTTCTCAACACAAAACCTGCTATTGAACAAACAGAATTTAGCAAAGCAGAATTAGAAAATTACATCACCGAGCAATTAGAAAAAACGGAAACGAAAGATGTAGATTCTGAAATACAAATGTTTCAAAATGCATTAGATTTTAATGATGTTAAAGCAAGAGAAGTGATGATTCCGAGAACAGAAATTTTAGCTGTTGATATTAGTGAATCCATTACAAATGTCAAAAATCTATTTGTAGAAACTGGGTTCTCAAAAATCATTGTTTATAAAAACTCTTTAGATGAAATTGTTGGATATGTCAATGCTTTTGATATGTTCTCTAATCCAAAAAGTGTGCGGTCTGTTTTGCATACGGTAGAGTTTATACCAGAGAGTATGATGATAAATGAGGTACTAAATGTATTGACCAAAAAGAAAAAAAGTATTGCAGTTGTACTAGATGAGTATGGTGGTACATCTGGCATCATGACTGTTGAAGATATTGTTGAAGAGCTGTTTGGCGAGATTGAAGATGAACATGATACCATTGATTTAACAGACCATAAAATCAACGATAGAGAATTTGAGTTTTCTGCGCGTTTAGAAATTGATTACCTCAATGAAACTTACGAAATTGAGTTGCCCAAAGACGAAGGTTACGAAACTTTAGGTGGATTAATTGTTGAGTATTCCGAAAGTATCCCCAAAGAAAAGGAAGTGATTGAAGTTGAGAATTTTCAATTTACAATCCTCAAAGCATCCTCTTCAAAAATCGAAGAAGTTTACTTAAAAGTCCTATCCAAAGAACTTTAAATTTAATCACTTCATCCTAATTATTTTATAGGGTTTTTCCCTTTTATTTATCAATAGATAATTGTATTTTCGCACACTAAATTAAAATAATATAGAATGGCGATTTTATCGAAAATTAGAGAGCGGACATTTATCTTAATCGGAATCATTGGATTAGCACTTTTTGCTTTTATCATTAGTGATGCAATTGGTAGTAATAATGGCGGTGGAGCTAGACAAGATGTTGTAGGTGAAGTTAACGGTGAGGAAATTAGTAGAGAAGAATTTAGTCAGCAGCTAGAGGCTTATAAATCGAGATCGAATGGAAATACTCCAGATTCTCAATTTTTAAATGCTGCTTGGGACGGATTTGTTCGTAAACTTGTTTTTAAAGAGCAGTTAGAATTAGCAGGAATTGTTGTTGGAGAAAATGACGTATGGGAAAGTATTATTTCTGATCCTGGTTTTCAAAGCAACCCATTATTTCAAAATGAAATTGGTCTTTTTGATGAGGAAAAAGTGAAAGAGTATGTTGCTAATTTACGTGAAGATGCACTTGATGCGCCTAACGGATCTGATGAAAAGAAAATGTGGAGTAGCTGGTTAAGCTATGAAGGTAGAGTTCAACAAGGTGTTGTTCAAGCTGCATATACTAATTTAGTTAATGCTGGATTAGGAGCGACTTTAGAAGAAGGGAAAAGAGATTATTTATTTAATAACACAAAAATTTCTTCGAAATATGTTTATTTGCCATATGCAATGGTAGCTGATAGTTTGATAACAATTACAAATAGTGATTATCAAAATTATATCAATGAGCATAAAAATGAGTTTCAAGTTAAAGAAGCTAGAAATATTAAATATGTAAGATTTAATTTTGCAGCAACAGATCAAGACAAAGAAGATATTAAAAATGAATTGGCTGCATTAAAAGATGATTTTAAAAAGGCTAGTAATAATGTTGAGTTTGTAAATGACGAGAAATCTGATTTAGCAATCAATGAAGACTTTATTAAAAAAAGCAATTTATTAAAAAGTGTTTCTGATACCATTATTAATGGAGCAGTAGGAGATGTTGTTGGACCGTATATTGAAAAAGGATATTATACCTTATCAAAAATTGAGGCGTTTAAACAAATTCCTGATTCAGTTTCTGCAAGCCATATTTTATTATCCTTTCAAGGGGCAAGATCTCAAGGACCASRYRMYAAYTKKYYKGAMGWTSMWGMAMGRWTRYKYSMARWKRGTTTNRWTRWYTRWYMTYRWWAAKMMRYMWKMAAMRWWTRWAKYTWWTKYWAAAGAATATTCTGTTGATAAATCTAATAATGAAGACGGAGGTAAACTAGATTGGTATGGCTACAATACAATGACACCAGAATTTAGAGATTATACATTTTTAAATASKRRWKSKSMKMWTSRKRTKGYTRKARYTCCTTTCGGTATCCATATTGTAAAAATAACGGGTCAAAAGAATTTTGAAAAAGCAGTACAATTAACATCAGTTACAAGAAAGATTTTAGCTTCTGAAGCAACAGAGTCACAAGTGTTTCAAGATGCAGAAGTTTTTGCATCAAAAATTGCGGATGGTAATTTTGATGACTTAGTTGTTGAAAGCGGATATCTTCAATCTCCTGCAAACGGAATTAAAGTATTAGATGACGTTGTTCCAGGACTTCAAGGTAATAATAGAAATATTGTACGTTGGGCATTTGAAGAAGATGTTGATGTAAACGATGTAAAAAGATTTGACATTGACAATGGTTATGTGGTGGTAA
The DNA here is from genome assembly GCA_002401215.1 of Flavobacteriaceae bacterium. GTDB lineage: Bacteria > Bacteroidota > Bacteroidia > Flavobacteriales > Flavobacteriaceae > Urechidicola. Next base: position 9,717 of record NVSL01000006.1, read on the forward strand.
TGTTAACTTCTAAAATTTCAGAAGGTCTTGCAACTGTAAATAATGTAGCTTCTAAAATTAAACCAATCTTAATCAGAAAAAAGAAAGCTGCAATTTTAATCAAGAAAATGAGCGGAGCATCTATTGAGGATGTTGCAAAAGAAACGCATGTAACTGTTAAAACGGCATCGAATGTTACGTTGGCGAGCCCAACTATTTCGGGTGTTGGTAACGAGCCTGCAATTGTAGGGGCTATGTCTACTGCAAAAGAGGGAGAAGTAGTTATAGGTTTAGAAGGAATTAAAGGTGTTTTCGCAATTGAGGTTACTTCTAAAGAATTACCTGCAGATTTAGAAAACTATGATGTGTTCCGTAACAGGTTAGCAGCAAAATATAAAGGTAGATCGGCACAATTATATACAGCATTAAAAGATGCTACTGAGATTGTAGATTACAGAGCAAACATCTACTAATAGACTTTACTTTGTTATAAAATTTAAAAGAGAACGGTTTTCCGGTCTCTTTTTTTGTGCTTGATATTTGGGTAATATCAAGATTTTAGGCATAAAAAAAGAGGAGCAAATTGCTCCTCTTTTAACTTATATATAATTCTAATTTATCTGTTCATCGATAATAAAAACTCATCATTATTTAAGGTAGATTTCATACGGTCGTTTAAGAATTCCATCGCTTCAATAGGATTCATGTCAGCAAGATATTTACGCAATACCCACATACGTTGCATTGTTTTTTCATCAAGTAACAAGTCGTCTCTACGTGTGCTAGATTTTACTAAATCAACAGCAGGATAAATTCTACGGTTAGAGATATTTCTATCCAATTGTAACTCCATATTACCAGTTCCTTTAAATTCTTCAAAGATAACTTCATCCATTTTAGAACCAGTATCGGTTAGTGCAGTTGCTATTATTGTTAAAGAACCACCGCCTTCAATGTTACGTGCAGCACCAAAGAAACGTTTTGGTTTGTGTAGCGCATTCGCATCAATACCACCCGATAAAATTTTACCAGATGCAGGAGCCACTGTGTTGTAAGCTCTTGCCAAACGAGTAATAGAATCTAACAGAATAACAACATCGTGTCCACATTCTACCAAGCGTTTTGCCTTCTCTAAAACAATGTTTGCAACACGCACATGCTTATCAGCAGGTTCATCAAAAGTAGAAGCAACAACTTCACCTTTTACATTGCGTTGCATATCTGTAACCTCTTCTGGACGTTCATCAATCAACAAAATTATTTGATAAACTTCTGGGTGATTTACAGAAATAGCATTGGCAATATCTTTTAATAAAATCGTTTTACCAGTTTTAGGTTGCGATACAATCATACCACGTTGACCTTTACCAATTGGCGAAAATAAATCGATGATACGAGTAGAGAAATTCTTAGTTTCTAAATTCAGTTTTTCATCTGGAAACAAAGGTTTTAAATGCTCAAAAGCAACTCTATCACGAACCACATTTGGGTTCAATCCATTTATTTTTGATACTCTAATTAATGGAAAATATTTTTCACCTTCTTTTGGTGGACGTACATTTCCTAAAACGGTATCTCCCGTTTTTAATCCAAATAATTTAATTTGTGATTGTGATACATAAATATCATCAGGAGATGATAAGTAGTTGTAATCTGATGATCTTAAAAAACCATAACCATCAGGCATTGTTTCTAAAACACCTTCACTTTCTATAATACCGTCAAATTCAAAATCAGGATCTCTATAGCGGTTTCCGTTTTTCTTATGAGGTTGTTTTTGGTTTTTATGGTCAGGTTTGTTTTTAGAATGATCGGGTTTATTGTTATTTGACCTTTCTTGTTGTTTGTGCTGAGGCTTGTTCTTTACTTCTTTATTTTCTGTAGTTTCAGTTGAAGTTTTTGTCTCAGTAACTTTCTCAACAGTTGCTATTTTTTTAGTAACTTGTTGATTTGGGTTCTCTTTTTTAACTCTTTTAGGTAACGGTTTACGCTCCACTTTTTTCGGAGTATCAGTTTTTATTGGAGCTTCTACCTTTTCCTTAACTTCTTCTTTTACAACAGCCTCAGTTTCATTCGTAGGCTTTGCAATTCTTTTGCGTTTTGGTTTTTCAATGCTTTTTTTAGGAGCTTGAGCTTGTGCCACAGGATTCGCAGCTTGGTGATCTAGTATTTGATATACTAAATCCAATTTTTTTAATTGACTAAATTTTGGGATTCCAATATTTTTCGCAATTTCTTGTAGTTCTGCAAGAGATTTACTCTTGAGTGTTGAAATTTCAAACATTATGTAGGATTATGATTAATAAAATTATTCTGTTATAAGAAAACAATAAATAATGTGATTTGTTTTGTATGGATTAAATTGCTGTATTGCAATTCTCTATCAGAAGAGATGACAAATATATGAAATAAAATGAATATTATTGTTTTTATACATAAAAGATTAAAGTACATTTGCGGCTCTCAATAGCGTAATTAATGATTCAAAGAATTCAAACATTATATTTAACAATTGCGATACTTGTTATGAGTATTCTACCTATATATTTATCAATATGGAAAAATTTAGACGCAGTTGATATATATGTATATGATTTGCTGAATAGCGATTCTTGGATGTTTAAGAGTCTTCCAATTTTATTTGGACTTTCAGTTTTGATTTCATTAATCACTATTTTTAAATTTAAAAATAGGCAAACGCAGTTTGTATTGGGACGCCTTAATATTTTGACCAATTTTATTATGTTGGTATTGCTTGTAATTCATTTACAAAATTTATCTGGAGAAGTTTTTATTTCTGAGAAAGGTATTGGGTCTACACTTCCTTTAATCACAATTGTTTTGCTAGTGTTGGCAAACAAGGCGATTAAGAAAGATGAAGACCTTGTAAAATCTGTTGATAGAATAAGGTAATACGAATATCTTAGTATATTTAGTGTTTATAACCACTTGTCTTTTGGCAGGTGGTTTTTTTTNGTAACTTTAGCCAAAAGAAGTAAATTTTTAAAAATAGCCTCACGGTTTACCGTGATATAAAAATCACGGTAAACCGGTATTGTGTGATAGACAGATATAGAATATCTTTGAAATGGGAAAATTGAAAAAGATCAGAGTACATATTGCAGATGACCATAAAGTCTTAATTGACGGCATTAGAGCAGTACTTAAAACAGATGATGAAATAAAAGTGGTTGGTTGTTCTTTAAACGGCGAAGAAGTTTTAGAATGGCACCAATCAAAAGAATCGGATGTTTTAGTATTGGATATTAATATGCCAGTATTAGATGGTATAAGAGTGCTGCAATCTTTAAAAAAGTTCAAGGTAAAACCAAATGTTGTTATCTTATCAAGCTATGATGATATCAGATTAGTAAAAGAGGTTTTAAAATTGGGCGCAAAAGGGTTTTTAGCTAAAAAGTGTGCAGCTGAACAAATTGTCGAAGCTATAAAGACAGTGAGTAAAGGCGAACAGTATTTTAGTGAATTCATTCAAAGCAAGCTGCTATCTTCATTTGATGGAGGTAGTGGCAATGAATCTAAAGATGTAAATAGTGGCGCATTTTTTAGCTCATTAACCGATAGAGAAAAAGACATCTTAAAACTAATCTCTAATGAATTTAGTACAAAAGAAATTGCGAACTCTTTAGCAATTTCAGTAAACACAGTTGAGACACATCGTAAAAATTTAATCAGAAAATTAAAAGTAAAAAACGTTGTGGGTTTAGCACTTTATGCACATAAAAACTTATTAACCTAAATTTATATACAACGGCAAACATGTTAGAATCCTATGATTTATCGTGTAAGTTTAACGGACTTACAAAAGACTACACCCTAAAATTTAAAGTAGCAAAAGGTGTAGATGTATCCTATTCGCAAGTAGGTGATATCAATAAAATTAATTTAACGGTTAATGATAAATTACCAAGTAGTGATCATAAAAAAACATATAAAATTACAGGCCCATTAAAAGTGCAGTTTTTTCAATATTCAAAAGAAGATGTTATGCTTAAGTCTTTAACAAAACCAAAGCCAGAAATTTTAATTGAACCATAAAAAAATATATATCTTTATAGGATGAAAAAAATCTGTTTAAAGTATTTTACAATAGCATTCATTTTTATGAATGCTATTGTTGTTTTTTGTCAAAATGAAACGAAGGTTGATTCTATACTAGAAATTGTAGATAAAAAAGTTAAGCTTGAAAAATTTGATGAAGCTAAAGAATTGTTAGTCTCCTTAAGAGCTTTAAATTCTTATAAAATTGATTCTATTCATTTAAAGGTTGACTTAGCTTTAGCAATGCTTTATCAAAAACAAAACGAAGATGAGCAGGCGCTTAAGATTTTGTTAGATGGACTCTCAAGAGCAAAATTAAACCCAACCTCAAAATATATTACCGAGTATGCTTTTCAAATTGGGAGAAAGTTTTCTAAAATTAAAAACTATCCAAAAGCAGCTAAATATTATAGGGTCGTTTTAAAGAACTCTGAATTCAGGAATGATTCTTTAGGAATGAGTAAAGCTTATATTGCTTTAGGAAGTATACATTTGAATTATGTAAAAGGAAAATTTGGAGGCAGTACAGATAAGCTCTATAAAAGTCATGTTGATAGCACTTATTACTATCATAAAAAAGCATTGGATTTCTTTCCAAAAACTAGTAAGGATAAAACCACACTTATTGATATATATGACAATTTAATAGGATATTATTACTTCATAAACAATTATGATTTAGCAAGTGAATATGGAGTTAAATCATTAGCAATTTCTGAAGCTTTGGGAGATTCTATTAAGATGACAAATGCTTTAAATAACCTAGGCGCTATTAATAGTGTGAATAAAAATTTTGATAAAGCAGCTCAATATTATTTTCAGGCACTTTTTTTGGTAAAAAACAAAANRGAYTATRAATCWSYTRMWRANNNTAAGCAANNTAWTTTSRGRAATNNNATTTCTNATYWANAYAKAMKWYWWGGNWAKTMTNWWAKWKKCAKKWYWRKRTWTWKTNKATKYTSAAKGWWWAAAAGMTTNGTTMGWARWRKYAAGYKYSRACGAAAAAYAKRSSKWWNTNACSANNYAAAATACAAYGTNNCTSAAWAAKAWRAKCAGACAGAAATAGAAAAGAACAAACGCAAAAATGCTGAAATGTGGCTGTTTATTGTTGGTGGGGCAACTACGGGTTTGTTGCTTTTTGTTTGGCTATTTTATCATACTCAAAAAATTAAAAGAGATCGAAAAGTATTGCTATTACAAAAAGAAAAACTTACCAAAGAGCGAGAAATTGAACAGATAAATAGCGAAGCACAAATTAAGATATTGAACGCTACAATAGACGCAAAAGAAACYGAGCGTCAGCACATCTCTGAAATTTTACACAATAGTGTAAGCACTTTATTGTCTTCTGCAGGCTTGCATTTACAGGCTGCAAAATTAGAGCTTAAGGCTAATGCTCCTGAAGAAATTGAAAAAACTCAGAGTATTGTTAAAGAAGCGGGTGATAAAATTCGCGATTTATCACACACTTTAGTATCCTCCGTTTTAATGAAATTTGGTTTGGCTTTTGCCCTTGATGATTTGTGCGAAAAATATTCAAACTCTACATTATCCTTCGAAAATGGCACAACTAATATTGAGCGCTTTAACAGCGATTTTGAAATAAAAATTTATAGTATTATTGAAGAGTTGGTAAACAATATCATTAAACATAGTAAGGCTACAAATGCTCATATTTTATTAAAACAACTAGATGGTAAGTTAGAAGTCAGAATTTTCGATGACGGTCAAGGCTTTGATGTAGATAAATTTATAGCGAGCAATAAATCGGGTTTAGGACTTCCACAAATTGATGCACGGGTTAAAATGATGAACGGAATTTTTAGAATAAAATCATCAAGCGATTTGGGTACACGTGTTTATTTAAATGTTCCGATTCCTAACTAAATTCTTTTTTCTAATTCTATAATCTCCAGATTTTTAATCTCTGATTTATCAATATCAAAACGCATCATGGTTCGTACTTGATGATGACCATGTTTTCCTGCAGCTCCGGGATTTAGATGTAAAAGATTTAACCTTTTATCAAACTGTACCTTTAATATATGCGAATGCCCGCTGATAAAAAGTTTGGGTGGATTGTTTTTTATTTCCTCCTTAATTCTAAAATTATACCTGTTTGGATACCCACCAATATGTGTCATCCAAACCGCTACTTTTTCAATGTTGAATTTATTATCTAACGGAAACTCAGACCGAATCTCAGTGTTGTCAATATTGCCATAAACGGCTCTCAGAGGTTTTAGTTTTTTGATGGTATCCGTTACATTGATATCGCCAATATCACCCACATGCCAAACTTCATCAACCTGTTTTACAAATTTTAGAATTTGTGCATCCATAAAACTATGGGTGTCAGAAAGGAGTAGTATTTTGGTCATTAAAATTTTATTTTGATAAGAAATTTATAAACGTCACTTCGAGTATTTTTTATGAGGTATGAGTAAAAAATGTATCGAGAAGTAATTAATTATACAAAAATTACACTTCGTATTTCTCACTTCGTACTTCAGCAAATGTGTTATATTTGTATCCCACAAAAATAAGTGATTCACTTGAGATATTTTTTAGAACTTTCGTACAAAGGAACCCATTATCACGGTTGGCAATATCAGCCAAATGCCATTTCTGTGCAAGAAAAAATCAATGAAGGATTAACGAAAGTATTGCGAAGCAAAATCAATATTATGGGAGCAGGACGTACCGATGCTGGTGTACATGCYKAWSRWMWRWYWGCWMMHTTTRMTSYYSCTRYWSMWWTWSMAMTWGAWRWMWTWMWMWKWRMWWTRAATWMTTTYTTRYCWGAWGAYATTKWTATYAARGATATAAAATTAGTTGCGGATAATGCACATGCGCGTTTTGATGCCGCTAGAAGAAGTTATGAATATCGAATTTATGTGGGACGAAATCCATTTTTGTTAGAAACGACTTGGCAATTATTTCATCAAAAGTTAGATGTTGATAAAATGAATGAAGCTGCCGCAGTTTTGTTGCAGCAAACTAATTTTAAAAGTTTTTCGAAGACGATGACCGACATTAAAACCTTTGATTGTGATGTAACAGAAGCCTATTGGGAATTAAAAGATAACTTGCTGACGTTTCATATTTCGGCAAATCGATTTCTGCGGAATATGGTAAGAGCAATTGTTGGTACCTTGATAAGTGTTGGTTTAAATAAAACTTCTGTAGACGATTTTAAAAATATTTTAGAAAGTCAAAGTAGGAGTGAAGCAGGATTTTCAGTTCCTGCAAGAGGATTGTTTTTAACTAAAATAGTATATCCAAAATCAAAAAAAATAAATGAGTAAAGAGCAAATAAAAGTATTTGATGTAAAGGTGTTTGGGAGATTAATGCAATTCGCCAAGAAATACCGTATGCAATTTTATGTGACAATAATATCTGCTATTCTGATTTCTTTATTTGCGGTAGTTAGACCAAAGTTCATTCAATATATTATTGATAATTATATTACAACAAAAGATAAAAATGGCTTGTTGATTTATGTTTTGATAATGGGTTTAATTTTGATTTTAGAAACTGTGACTCGTTTATTTTTTATATATACCGCTCACAAATTAGGCTTTACCATTATCAAGGATGTTCGGATGAAACTCTATAATCATATGATGAGTTTTAAGATGACTTATTTTGACAAATCATCTGTAGGACAATTGGTAACTAGAGTTGTGACAGATGTCGAAAGAATTGCAGATTTTTTTGGGCAAGGTTTTTTTATGATTGTTAGTGATTTAATGGTCATGGTAACTGTTATTATTACGATGCTTTTTATGAATTGGAGATTAGCATTAGTTACATTAATTGTATTGCCAATAATAGTTTATGCCACTAAAATATTTCAAAAAGCAATGAAGAGTTCATTTAAAGAAATTCGTGCACAAGCGGCTAATTTAAATGGATTTGTTCAAGAGCGGGTAACTGGTATGAAAATTTTACAGTTGTTTAATCGTGAAAAAATTGAATATAAAAATTTTGAAGAAATTAATAGTAAACATAAAGAAGCATGGGTTGATACTATAATGTATTATTCTATTTTCTTTCCAGTTGTTGAAGTTTTAACATCAGTTACTGTTGGTTTGGTTGTTTGGTTTGGTGGGTTGCAAATTATTTCAGAAAACTCTACAACTTCTGCTGGTGAGATTATTGCTTTTATTATGTTTTCTGAAATGTTATTTAGACCCTTGCGTCAGATTGCTGATAAATTCAATACCATGCAAATGGGGATGGTTGCCGGTGAACGTATTTTCGAAGTACTAGATACTGAGAGTCAGATTGAAGATAAAGGAATTGTAGAAGCATCGCATTTTAAAGGTGACATTTCTTTTAGAGATGTCAGATTCAGCTATATAAAAGACGAAGAAGTTTTAAAAGGAATTTCTTTCGATGTAAAACCCGGAGAAACAGTAGCAATTGTTGGTGCAACTGGAGCAGGAAAAACGACCATCATCAATTTAATAAATCGTTTTTATGAAATAAATTCGGGACAAATTAAAGTTGATGGTGAGAATATCAGCAACTATACAATCCCTTCACTTCGTAAAAATGTAGCGATTGTTTTACAAGATGTTTTCCTTTTTTCTGATACCATTTATAAAAACATTGTATTGAATAAAGAGATTCCGTTAGCCCAAGTAAAAGCGGCTGCCAAAGAAATTGGTATCCATGATTTTATCATGACCTTGCCAAATGATTATCATTATAATGTAAAAGAAAGAGGCGCGATGTTGTCTTCAGGTCAGCGACAATTAATTTCGTTTTTGAGAGCCTATATCAGTAATCCAAGTATTTTAATTTTGGACGAAGCAACGTCGAGCATCGATTCTTTTTCTGAACAATTGATTCAAAAAGCGACAGATAAAATTACACAAAATCAAACATCAATAATTATTGCACATCGACTGACTACCATTAAAAAAGCGGATAAAATTATTGTAATGGACAAGGGTTTAATAGTAGAACAAGGTTCACACAAAGAATTACTAGCAAATAAAAGTTACTACAGTAATTTGTACGATATGCAATTTGCGAGCTAGTCTATAGTCTASCWAYKMWKSWSYAWCGTCTNNNAANANWYMAGYMRRSWYMCTTYYMAWMGWWYMYAWSAAWYTWWWWWSAKMTKSMKWMWRSWSWMMMYYKYSATMWYTTATATAAGATATTTTTCCAGTTTCTTCAGATACCACTAGGCAAAGTGCATCCGTTTTTTCTGAAATTCCGATGGCAGCTCTATGTCGCAATCCAAATCTTGCAGGAATATTTTTCTCTGATAAAGGCAAGATAATTCTGGTGGCAATAATAGTATTGTCTTTAATAATTATGGCGCCATCGTGCAGCGGACTGTTTTTATAAAAGATACTTTCTAAGATAGGTTTATTCACTTCGGCATTCATGGCATCGCCCGTGGGTTTTACAAAATCTAACTTCTGATTCCGTTCAAAAACAATCAACGCACCTGTTTTGGCTTTACCCATTGCTTCACAAGTATTGACAATTGTTTCAACATCAGTTTCAATATTAATTTCCGATTTTATAAATTTTAGCTGTTTTAAAAAACTCCGTTTTGATGTGAAGTTGGTTGTTCCCAACATCAACAAAAATTTACGAATCTCTTGCTGAAAAACAACAATCAATGCTACAATTCCACCTCCAGTTAAAGTCCCTAAAATCCCACTCAGCATTTCCATTTCTAAGGCAACGGTGATTTTCCAAATCAAGAAAATAATAGTGATACCAATAAAAATATTAATAGCGACAGTGCCTCTTAGAAGTTTATAAATATAGTAGAGTAAAATTGCGACGAGCACCACATCTAAAATATCTAAAAAGGAGTAGTCTAAAAAGTCGAGCATAAATTGTTTTTTGTAAATGTACTAAAATAATCATTTTACGAAACGTCAGTTCGAGTAATTTTTAGCCTTTTTTGGATAAAAATTGTACCTTCCTTTGTCGGCAGACAGGTCGAGAACAGGAAAGTGAATTGAGTATAATGTTTTTGTATTACTGAATTTGCTCCATAATTTTTATCGCCTCCACAGCTTCTTTTACATCGTGTACGCGTAAAATATTTGTGCCATTTTGCAACGAGATTGTATTCGCAACAGTTGTGGCATTCAACGCATTTTTAGCATCGGTGCCTAATAATTTGTACAGCATCGATTTGCGAGAAACACCTGTAAGAATGGGGAGCCCTAATACTTTAAAATGCTCTAAATTTTTAAGTAAAGTATAGTTGTGTTCTTGAGTTTTTGCAAAACCAAAGCCAACATCCAAAATAATATCATTCACTTTTTCTTTTCTGAGGAGCGTCACTTTTTCTGAAAAATATTTCAACACATCACGTACCACATTTTCATAATTTGGGTTTTGCTGCATGTTTTTAGGGGTTCCTTTTAGATGCATTAAAACATAAGGAACTTGTAGCTCACCAATGGTTTTAAACATTTCGGAATCGAGGGTTCCACCAGAAATATCATTAATCATACAAGCGCCGATATTGATGCTTTTTTTAGCGATGTTACTTCTAAAAGTATCCACAGAAATTAATGTCTCTGGAATTTTTTTCAGAATCATTTCTAAAGTTGGTAGCAATCTTTTTAACTCTTCATCTTCTGAAATGTGTTCCGAATTTGGTCTAGAAGAGTACGCACCAATGTCAATAAATGTTGCGCCATCAACCAACATTTTTTCTACTTGATTTAAAATCTCTAAATCCGATTTGTAGTTTCCACCATCATAAAAAGAATCTGGAGTCAAGTTTAAAATCCCCATCACTTTTGGAGTTGATAAATCGATTAATGTTCCCTTACAATTTATGGTCATTTTTTTTAGTTTACAGTATTCAGTCTCAGTCTTCTGTCACTCGTTAACAATCCGCAATATTCACACTCACTGCCAATCCGCCTTCGGATGTTTCTTTATATTTTGTATGCATGTCTTTCGCGGTTTCCCACATTGTATCAATCACTTTATCAAAAGGAACTTTTACGTTTTGAGAATCCGTATCCAATGCCAGTTCTGCAGCGTTGATTGCCTTAATTGCTCCCATCGCGTTTCTTTCGATACACGGAATCTGAACCAATCCGCCGATAGGGTCACAAGTTAAACCTAAGTGATGTTCCATCGCAATTTCACTTGCAATTAAAACTTGCTCAGGAGTTCCTCCTAATAATTCGGTCAATGCACCAGCTGCCATTGCCGATGACACTCCTATTTCTGCTTGACAGCCTCCCATCGCTGCCGAAATAGTTGCCCCTTTTTTTACGATGCTTCCAATTTCTCCTGCCACCAATAAAAATTTCTTGATATGCTCAAAGTCGGCATCGTGGTTTTCTATCACCAAATAATACATTAATACGGATGGGATTACACCTGCGCTTCCGTTGGTTGGAGCGGTTACGACTCTGCCCAAAGAGGCGTTTACTTCGTTTACGCTCAATGCAAAACAACTCACCCATTTTAATATTTGTCTGAATTTTACTTCAGTATCACGAATAGAAACAAGCCATTCTTTTGGGTTATTATAAGGAGTACTTCCTTTTAATTTTTGATGAATGTCAAAAGCACGACGACGTACATTTAAACCTCCAGGTAATTTTCCTTCAGCATGACAACCGATGTACATACACTCTAACATAGTGTCCCAAATACGATGAATTTCAAAATCAATTTGAGTTTCTGTTCTTAGAGATTTTTCATTTTCTAAAACGATGTCTGATATGTTGAGTTTTTTTTCCTGACAATATTTTTCCAATTCTTTTGCGGTCTGAATTGGATATGGAAAAGCATTATAAATTGCTGCTTTTTCTTTTTCGCCAGTATGTTCTTCTTGCACTACAAATCCACCGCCGATAGAATAATATATTTCTGAGGAGATTAATGTGTCATTATTATATGCCGAAAATTTTAATCCGTTAGAATGAAAAGGTAAAAAGTCTCTATTAAAAATAATTGCCTCTTTTGGATTAAAATCAATAGTATGTTTTTTATTGATTTCGATTTTTTGTGAAGCGTTGATGTCATCAATTATAGATTGAATATCATCCACAGGAATCCGCTCAGGATCTGCTCCAGTCAATCCTAATTGAATAGCTAAATCGGTGGCGTGCCCTTTTCCTGTTAGGGATAAGGAGCCATATAAGTCAATTTTTACAGAGGTAATGTCCTTTGAAATATCAGAATCCTCCAAGACTTGTATCCATTCTTCGGCAGCTCTCCACGGGCCTAAAGTATGGGAGCTCGAAGGACCAATTCCTATTTTAAGCATGTTAAAAATCGAAATACATTCCATTTGTAGTTAGTTGTTTTTTTTTGTGAAGCAAATATATGTTATTGTAAAAATAAGAATATCATTTTTAATAAATATATCAGCAAATAAAATGTGATTGTAAATTGATATTTCTCCTGCAAGGTTTTCGAAACCTTGTAGGTATTATAAAAAAACTCAGTAGAATTACTTCGACGTCACTTCGAGTGTTTTTATGAGGAACGATTAAAATGTATTGAGAAGCAAACTTTAAAAATTAAGTTGCTGTTCTCGATACTAACTTTTAATCCTTATCAAGGATAAAAATTAACTCAAACTGACGAAGCACATCCAAAGGTAATTTATCAGCAAATAAATGACAAATTGTTTTAATGAAAAAGTGATTTCTGACAAGATGACATAAAAATTCCGTTGGCATAAAGATTGATTTGTATCAATCGAGTAAAAAAATACAACACAGTAATAAAATATTAAAAATAAAAATTATGAGTAAAATAATCGGAATTGATTTAGGTACTACAAACTCTTGTGTTTCTGTAATGGAAGGAAATGAGCCAGTAGTAATCCCGAATGCAGAAGGTAAAAGAACAACACCTTCTATTGTTGCTTTTATTGAAGGTGGCGATAGAAAAGTTGGTGATCCAGCGAAAAGACAAGCAGTTACAAATCCGTTAAAAACGGTTTATTCTATCAAACGTTTTATGGGAAATAAATTCTCTGAATGTTCGCAAGAAATCAAACGTGTTCCTTATAAAGTAGTAAAAGGAGATAACGATACACCTCGTGTAGATATCGATGGTCGTTTATATACGCCGCAAGAAATATCTGCAATGGTATTGCAAAAAATGAAGAAAACTGCTGAAGACTATTTAGGACATGATGTTACAGAAGCGGTAGTGACTGTACCAGCATATTTTAACGATGCACAAAGACAAGCGACGAAAGAAGCAGGTGAAATTGCAGGTTTAAAAGTTGCTCGTATTATTAACGAGCCAACTGCAGCAGCTTTGGCTTATGGAATGGATAAAAAACATGACGATCAAAAAATTGTTGTTTTTGATTTCGGTGGAGGTACACATGATGTTTCTATCTTAGAATTAGGTGATGGCGTTTTTGAAGTTTTAGCTACGGATGGAGATACACATTTAGGTGGTGATGATGTTGATGGTAAAATTATCAACTGGTTGGCTGAGGAATTTAAAGCTGAAGAAAACATGGATTTGAGAGAAGATCCTATGGCTTTACAACGTTTAAAAGAAGCTGCTGAAAAAGCAAAAATCGAATTGTCTTCTTCTGCACAAACTGAAATCAACTTGCCTTATGTAACTGCTACTGCAAGCGGACCAAAACACTTGGTGCGTACATTGACAAAAGCAAAATTTGAGCAATTGATTGACGATTTAGTGAAGAGAACGATCAAGCCATGTGAAACTGCAATGAAAGCTGCAGGTTTATCAAAATCTGATATTGACGAAATTATTTTAGTGGGTGGATCAACTCGTATTCCAGCAGTGGTTGAAGCGGTTGAGAAATTCTTCGGAAAAAAACCATCAAAAGGAGTGAATCCTGATGAAGTGGTTGCAGTTGGTGCAGCGATTCAGGGTGGAGTTTTAACCGGTGATGTAAAAGATGTATTATTGTTAGATGTGACTCCGTTATCATTAGGTATCGAAACTATGGGGAACGTTTTAACAAAATTGATTGRAGCAAATACTACGATTCCAACTAAGAAATCTCAAGTATTCTCAACAGCAGTTGCAAATCAGCCATCAGTAGAAATTCACGTATTACAAGGTGAGCGTGCAATGGCTGCGGATAACAATACAATCGGACGTTTTCATTTAGATGGAATTCCACCAGCAGGTAGAGGAGAACCACAAATTGAAGTGACTTTTGATATTGATGCAAACGGAATTATCACCGTATCTGCTAAAGATAAAGGTACAGGAAAAGAGCACAATATTCGTATCGAAGCTTCTTCTGGATTGACTGATGAAGAAATTCAAAAAATGAAAGCGGATGCTGAAGCAAATGCAGAAGCAGATGCGAAGTTGAAAGAAACTGCTGAAAAGTTGAACGCTGCAGATCAAATGATTTTTCAAACAGAAAAGCAATTGAAAGATGTAGAAGGGAAACTTCCAGAAGATAAAAAAGCACCGATTGATGCTGCAATGACTGAGTTGAAATCTGCYTATGAAGCAAAAGATATCACAGCAATTGATACAGCNANATCGWWKNAYTGWAKNCTKCTYKSCAMRRKGCASWRGCWGRGWYWCMAGCTGCTGCTCAAGAAGCACAAGCAGGAGCTGCAGGAGCACAACCAGAAGGGAATGCACCAGCAGAAGACGATGTTCAGGATGTTGATTTTGAAGAAGTAGAAGAAGAAGAGAAAAAATAATTCTTTTTTAAATAGTATACGTCATTTTTGATGGCGTTAGATAGCGCCTCGTTTTACGAGGCGCTTTTTTTGTTTGCAGTTTTCTAAGATAAAATTGATAGGGTGACTTCGAGTCATCCTATCAATAAATCATTTTAAAACAGAGTAGAATTGACGGTGTGACTTTGAGTCACACCGTCAATAATTTGCAGTTTTTTTTTAGCATGATAAAAGTCATATTTTTTTCTGACGGATGTTCTTAATTTCGTAACTTCACATAGTTTTAGTGAATCCTCCTTCGCGTTCCGCTTTGGCGGACGAGAAGATTTGGTTTAATTTCCCGCCCTTGGGTCGAGGTAGTTTATTCGAACCCCAGAAAGTTAACTGATATGAAAAAGGTGTTTTTTACATTCAATATAAATAGGGCACTAGAAAGACTTCGAAACCTCTCTTATAAATTATTAGACCTTTTACATGGTGTTCGTGTAAAAAGRCATTATGATGATCTAAAATTCATGATGCAAAATTATGCGGATCCAAAAGTTGAACAGAAAAGAAATGAATATCTCGATGCTATTTTACAACATGCTGTTTCTAATTGTTCATATTTTAAGGAGTATGAGAATTACGATTCCGTTGCAGATTTCCCTGTAACCAATCGGAATATTATTGCTGATAATTTTTCTGATTTTTTAGCATCCACCTATAAAAATAAAAAGAATCACAAAGTTGCTACGAGTGGCTCTACAGGAGTTCCTTTTGAAACTTTACACAACAAACAAAAATGTTTGCGACACAATGCGGAGGTTATTTATTTAGGTGAACGCGCTAATTTTACCTTTGGTCAAAAATTGATTTACTTTAAATTATGGCCAGAAATGAGGTCTAAAAGTTGGATTAGAAACACTTGTCATTATAGCGTTTTGGGTTTAGAAGGCGCGGGAATTGACGCAATGATGAGCGATATAAAAAAAGATTGCAGAACGGGGTTGTTGGGCTATTCATCGGCGTTTGAAAGGATATGTAAGCACCTCGATAAAACAAATGTAAAACCCTTGAATCAATGCAATGTCAATTCGATTATTGCAATGTCAGAGCGGTTAAATGATTATACCAAAAAAGCAGTAAAAAAATATTTTAAGACTACGATTGTTTCCCGGTATTCGACGATGGAATTAGGTATCATGGCGCAAGAAGAAATTGATAAGGTTGGTTATTTTAAAATTAATTCAGGTACTTTTTATATTGAAATTTTTGACATGAATGAAGATGCTCCTGTCGCAAATGGGACTTACGGTAGAATCATCGTTACTGATTTGTTTAACTATGCTGTCCCATTAATTCGATATGATACAGGTGATGTTGGTCAATTAGAAATGGTTGAAAACTCAGAAGGAATCAAAGAGCCTTTTTTGGTAAATGTTGAAGGTAGAAAGTTAGATTTAATCTTAAATACAAAAGGTGAGATTTTGCCATCACAAATATCTTCCTATATGGCAAAGTATGGAGATTTTAAACAATTTCAATTTGTGCAATGTGGCGAGAAAGAATATATTCTAAAATTAAATACAGATAAAAAAGTTGAGAGAGAAGAAGAATTAATTGCCGAATATAAATCGGTGTTGGGAGATGATGCTTCTGTCAGAATTGAATATGTAGATGGTATTCCGTTGTTAGGATCTGGTAAGAAAAAGGAGGTTGAGAATACGTATTTGAGTAGTCTATCTAAGCATCCATCAACTCTTGAAACTTCTTTACAAACTCCCCAACATGAACACCGTCAACTAAACCATGATGTACATGAATAGAAACTGGAAATGATTTTTTACCATTGGTTTCTGTCATTTTTCCAACAGATATTTTCGGAGCGCTATCCGAGAAAGTAAAACTTCTTGCATGAGAAAAGGAGGTGAAATCTAACCAAGGCAACGCCGAAAAATGGATTACATTTTCTCCTGAACTTGCTGGGTCTAAACCAGGAGTGTTTTCAATCCGTTCAATTTCTTTCTTGGCAATCTCTTTAAAACTTTCAAATTTTGGAGTGTATTTCATGTGCGAAAATCCGAAGGTACCATCCGCTCTTCCTATGGTTGGTGAAGCGTCAATATGATCGTAAATTAAAATATTGTCACCAGAAATTCGGTATTTAAAACATTCAACAGAATTTACAGCAAWCAATGCTTTATGTAAATAGGAGATAAAAAAGGAGTGCTTTTCTTCTTTTGATTTTTGAAATGCAATAGTACAATCTATTCGTACAGTTACTCCGAAAAAAGGTTCTTCTAATTGTTTAAAAAAGTTGAAATGGTCTTTTCTATTCCAAGAATCAATATCTAAAATTCTGTACATTATTTTATGATAGTTGCTTTGATGATGTAATCTAACTTTGGATAATTTCGTTTTAAAAAATCATTCCCTTTTTTATAAATTGAATCTTGGCTTTGAGCAGGCTTTGGTCCGTAATTAGCATAAAATTTATGAAGAGTTTCATAACCACTCGTTACTTTTGCAACCACGGTAAATCCTTTGACACCAGAATATTCTAATTTATCTAACCGGTAATTGTCTTTCATATTGATAAAAATTTGGGTGGTTCTTGTTTCAATACCGCCTCTTGCAAATGCAATGGTCATGGAGTCGTTTTTGTGTAAAACRGGTTCATCTGGAATTTTAATTTTACTCCAAGAATTATTGACKWTTGAATCATTGTGAATTCCAAACTGAACTACAAAATTTGGTAGCACTCTGTACAAAGCAATGTCGGTGTAAAAATCGTGTTTTATAAGTTGATACAATCTGTCAACTCCTTTTGGTGATAATGATCTGATGGCGGTGATTTCGAAATCTCCTTGGGTTGTTTCGAACCTTGCTTTAAAAGTTTTAGGAGCTTGTTCTTTGGTCCATTTTTCTTTGAATACTTTTTGTTGTCCACAAGATATTAGCAGAATTGATGCTAATAAAAGAATGCTGATTTTTTTCATAGTTGTAAAAGTAAGACAAGTTGAGATATTATTTGATTACTTTTGGTTGAATTACTTACAAGCACTATTTTTATAAATAAAACTTTACTAAAGCGGAATTAAATTGCAAAATGAAAACGAGAGAAGAATTAGTATCAAAAATTAAATCAGAAAATAATGATTGGGATGTTATTGTAATTGGTGGTGGTGCATCTGGTTTGGGTGCTGCTCTTGAGGCTGCTACAAGAGGTTATAAAACGTTGTTATTAGAACAATACGATTTTACAAAAGGCACTTCTAGTAGAAGTACAAAGTTGGTGCATGGTGGTGTTCGGTATTTGGCGCAAGGAGATATTGCTTTGGTGTTAGATGCTTTAAAAGAGCGCGGTTTGTTATTGAAAAATGCGCCACATTTGGTTAAAAATATTTCTTTTTTAATTCCTTCTTATAAGTGGTGGTACAAGCCGTTTTATACAATTGGTTTAACAATTTACGATATGTTATCTAGAGGACTTCGTTTTGGGAGGTCGATGCCTTTTTCTAGAGATGAAACGATTGAGAAGATTCCTACTGTTAAGAAAAAAAATCTAAGAGGAAGCATTAAATATCATGATGGTCAATTTGATGATGCGCGTTTAGGAATAAATTTAGTGCAGACAATTATAGAAAATGATGGTGTGGCAATGAACTATATAAAAGTTGAAGATTTTTTAAAAGAGGATGAAAAAATTAGTGGAGTCATAGCTATAGATCAAGAAACAGGAGAAGAGTTTATTATAAAAGCGAAAGTTGTTTTGAATGCAACAGGTGTTTTTGTTGATAAATTAATTCAGAAAGACAATCCAAAAGCACGTCATATTGTAAAACCAAGTCAAGGAGTACATTTAGTTATTGATAAGAAATTCTTGCAATCAGATTATGCTTTGATGATTCCTAAAACTAATGATGGTAGAGTTTTATTTGCGGTGCCTTGGCACAATAAAGTAATTGTAGGAACTACAGATATCCCCAAAGATAAAGCGATTATTGAACCTAAAGCAACTGATGAAGAAGTAGATTTTATTTTAGAAACTGCTGGTCGATTTTTAGAATACAAACCTACTCGAGCTGATGTTAAAAGCGTGTATGCTGGATTAAGACCATTAGCTGCCCCAAAAACGGATTCGAACGGAAAGACAAAAGAGATTTCTAGAAAGCATAAAGTTGTTGTTTCAAAAACAAATCTAGTATCAATTATTGGAGGGAAGTGGACTACTTACAGAGAGATGGGAGAAGATGTTGTAAACAAGTTAGCATCAATTGCAAAGCTGTCAAAAGTAAAAAGTGTTACAGAAAATTTGCACATCTACGGATACAAACAAAATGTTGACTTTAATAACTACCTGTATTTTTATGGAGCTGATAAAAAAGAAATTGAAATCTTGATTTCAAATAATCCAGAATTGGGAGATTGGATTAGTAAAGACCTGAAAATTAATAAAGCACAAGTTGTTTGGGCTGTGAGAAATGAATACGCAAGAAATATTGAAGATGTGTTAGCGCGTAGAACGAGAGCATTATTTTTAGATGCAAAAGAAAGTATGCGAATGGCTCCAACAGTTGCTAAAATTATGGCAAATGAACTTGGGTATAATAAGGAATGGGAAACACATCAAGTGCAAAAATTTAAGGAGCTTACACAAGGATATATTTTAAATTAAGTGATTCAATCTTTCAATCATTCAATTTTTAATCATTTAATAAAACRAAACGATGTTTAAATTTTTAAAGGCACCACCTACAAAACCATTAATAGCAAAAGACGCTRTTGATAGTACTTATACTAAAATGCGATGGCAAGTATTTATTGGGATTTTTGTTGGGTATGCTGGGTATTATCTTGTTCGGAAAAACTTTTCATTGGTGATGCCTGATTTAGTAGCTGAAGGTTATTCTAAATTAGAATTAGGGTTCGCTTTAAGTGGCGTTGCAATTGCCTATGGTTTAAGTAAATTTTTAATGGGTAATGTGTCTGATAGAAGTGATGCAAGAAAGTTTATGCCTATAGGTTTATTTATGTCTGGTGTCATAATGTTAACATTTGGTTTCTTTCCTTTTGCAACATCATCAGTAACAATAATGTTTATTTTAATGTTATTTAACGGATGGTTTCAAGGAATGGGATGGCCACCTAGTGGCAGGATCATGGTGCAATGGTTTTCGATTAGAGAAAGAGGTACAAAAATGTCTTTTTGGAATACAGCACATAATATAGGTGGTGGACTCATTGGCCCTTTAGCAATATTTGGTGTCGCTGTTTTTAATGATTGGCATGCAAAATTCTATTTACCAGGAATGATCGCTATTTTTATTGCGGGCTTTATTTATCTAATGCTTAGAGATAGCCCTACTTCAGTTGGTTTACCAGCTATTGAAGATTATAAAAATGATTACCCAGAAATAATTGAAGGTGTAGATCAAAATGAAAGAATATCAGCAAAAGATATTTTTGTTAAATATATTTTTAGAAACAAATTATTATGGCTCATTGCTTTTGCAAATATTTTTGTTTACTTAGTTAGATATGGTGTGCTAGATTGGGCACCAACTTATTTAGAAGAGGTAAAACACTTTTCTTTAAAAGAGAGTGGATGGGCATATTTTTTATATGAATGGGCAGGAATACCAGGTACCATTTTAGCGGGTGTTGTGAGTGATAAATGGTTTAATGGAAAACGATCTCCTGTGAGTATAATTTATATGGTTTTAGTATTAGTTTCGGTTGTTATTTATTGGCAAAATCCAGCGGGTAACCCATTGGTTGATAATATAGCTTTGATCGCAATAGGGTTTTTAATTTATGGCCCAGTGATGTTGATTGGAGTGCAAGCTTTAGACTTAGTTCCTAAAAATGCAGCAGGTACCGCAGCAGGATTTACAGGTCTTTTCGGTTACTTAGGAGGCGCTCTTACAGCAAACATCGCTATTGGATATTTGATAGATGAATTTGGTTGGGACAGTAGTTTTATATTGCTGATTGTTGCATGTGTTTTGTCAATATTACTTATTGCATATACTTGGATTATTGAAAACAAACACCATCGTCAAAAAGAAGTATCTAAAATAAAAACTACAAAATTATGATTGAACTAAAGGCACAGGTAATTTGGATTAAATCAAAAAAGACAAAGAGTTATGTTTAAAAATATGGTTAGCGTTCTTGTGGTTTCAATTCTTTTAATTAATTGTACATCAGCAAAAAAAGAGAAAGAAGAATCACAAGTAAAAGAAATCACGATGAAAACATTAAGCAAAGAATCTATAAAAGTACAAGACTATATTCAAAAAGACATTGTTATTGCACATCGAGGTACCACTTATTGGGCGCCAGAAGAAACGGAGGCTGCATTTTTATGGGCAAGAAATATTGGAGCAGATTATTTAGAATTGGATATACAAATGACAAAAGACAATATCTTGGTCGCCTTACATGATGATACATTAGAAAGAACGACGAATGTGTCTGATATATTTCCAACTATTAAAAACCCAACAACAAACGATTTTACCTTAAAAGAACTACGAAGTTTAGATGCAGGTTCATGGTTTAATAAAGCGAATCCAGAGAGAGCAAGATCAAGTTTTGTTAACCTTAAGGTTCTAACCCTACAAGATGTAATCATGTTTGCCGAAGGCTATCGAATAAAAAAGGAGTATGGAGCACCCGTTAAAGAAATTGTAAACGGTATTTGGATAGGAAAATATGAATATGAAATAGACCCAAATGATAATGGAAATAGACCTGGGATTTATGTAGAAACTAAACATCCAAAATTAAATATAGAGAAACGCCTAAGTGAGCAGCTCACAACATTGGGATGGAATATCAATACAAGCCCAAAAGAAATTGAGACTATTGAAAATAAAGTTGAAATAGCAAATTCAAATGCACGAGTAATTTTACAATCTTTTTCTCCAGAAAGTATTGTAAATTTAGAGAAGTACTTACCAAACATTCCAAAATGTTTTTTGTTGTGGAAACCAGATATGATGGGCGATTTAAAAGGTACTTATCAAAAAGAAATTGACTTTGGACTAAAATACAATGTGCAAATTATAGGGCCTAGCATTTCTGGAGAGCCTAACAATTATGGAGAATTAACAGATCCTTGGATGGCGGCATTAGTTCATAAATCAGGATTGATTATACACCCATATACTTTTGATACTTTAGAACAACTGACCAATTATAAAGACATTGTTGAAGGCGTATTTACAAACAGAGCAGATTTAGCATTAGAATTTTACAATAGAAAACCTGAGAAGTCTCCTAAAAAAATACTAACCCAATTGGGATACTAATTGGTGTGTTAAAAAGGTATAATTAAGTTTGTTTAGTTAAGTTCTAATTAAGACAGCATTTTGTTTAAATAACTCGAATAGTCCATAAGCCTGATCTGTAATAAGCATAGCTAAAAACCATTGTTTAAGAGTGGTCTTACTATTTTGTATATTATCTACATAAGCATACCAATTGAGATAATTTTGTAAATATTTAGAACTAACACCATTAAAAGGTCTTAAAAACCCTCTTAGTTGGGAGTGAACATTATTCACTTTTTGAAGATGTAATGTTTTATCATTTTTATCTACATGGTCTTTGGCGAGTAATTGTTTGTGCTTAATAGTTGGATTGTCTTTTGCATAAGCTCTGTATGAAGGATGTTTATCAGTTATCAATGTTGCGTTTTTAGCTAATTTTCCATCCATTACTTTGGCAATTTCTTTTTTGCTAAGCCGCTTACTTTCTACCGCTGTTAATATTTTTTCTCCACTACGAGACACTGCCGTTACAACTTGTACTGTAGTAATCAACTCTTTTCCTTGATTGCGTTTAAAGTCTGAGGAGCGTTTTCTTGGCTTTCTTTTTAAATCCCTATTTCCTTTCTCATTGATGGCTAACTCCAATTCATCACATTCAACTTGATCTGTTAGTTCCTCTGGTATGAATTGAGCTAAAGAACTCAAAATCTTATGACGCCAATCAAAACTAGTCTGAATACTAATATTCAATTCTTCAGCTATCTTTTTTATAGGCATTCCCTTTTCCATGCAATTCAAGTAGGATTGCCATTTCGATTTTAACTTTATATCATACAACGCAGTTCCTGTGGTTTCGCTATACCATTTATCACATGAATTACAGCGGTACATTTGAACTCCTTTTTGTTTTCCTCGCTTATACACCTTGACACTACTACAATGAGGACATGGCTTTTTCTTTCGCTTTTGGGAAATCTCCTGAGTTGCCTCAGATAGAACCTTACCTTGTAATTCCTGTTCCAATAGTAATTCTGATAAAAGACTATTCTGATTAGAGACAGACAGTTTGTGAAAAATTGATTTTACTTCTTTTTGTGATATCATGATGTAAATATACAATAATTGCTGTTGTAATTAGAACTTAACTCTATAATCTAAACCACCTTGTATAACTTAGGAAATTCCCATTCATATTTCACAGCAAAAATTCGTAAAACAACGACCAAAGAACTTGTAATCAAATAATTTATATTGATTGGTAAATTGGTTTGTAACAGCGCATAAAAAGTTACAGCTCCTAAAATACTGAGCGATGCATACACTTCTTTATGAAAAATTAGCGGCACTTGGTTGGATAAAACATCTCTAAGAACTCCACCAAAAGAAGCGCTCAAAGTCCCAAGTAATACACAAATAATGGGATGCAAATCTGCTCTATAACCAATTTTAAAACCGATTATAGTAAAGATTCCCAAGCCGATAGCATCAAACAAAAACATGGTTTTTCTTAAGTAAGCAAGTCGTTTTCTAAATATCATAGCGATTGCAGTCGCTACAAAAATCACAATTAAATATTCCCAATGAATCATCCAATTTACCGGTGTATTTCCTATCAACACATCACGTAAACTACCACCACCAATAGCGGTTACAGATGCTAAAATTAAAACTCCGAAGGAATCAAACTTTTGTTTCATCGCAGCCAAAGCTCCTGAAATAGCGAATACTGCGGTGCCGATAAAATCTAGTAAATCGAATAATGTCATAAAACAAATGTAAGTAAATCTTTGAACTAAAAAAGCTGCTTAAAATTAATTAAGCAGCTTTTGTATTCGTTGATATTTGCTATTTTAAGCTAACGCTATATTCTCTCAGTCAAATTCAAGTAGCTCAATTTTTCGATTATTATAGGCTCCATACTCAATCTTTATTTGAAATGTTGGATAAGCAAGTCCAATTACGTCAATAATTTTTGGATTTAGAATCCCTTTTATTTTATATAATTTACTAGAAACATAGTTGCCATCAGGACTAACAGAAACTAAATAACTACTTAAAACTTCGTCTGTCCCTTCAAAATAGCCTTCAGGTGTAGCTCTGAAATCTGACATTTTAAATATTTTCACAAATAATCCATCATTAAAAAGATTCCTCTCAAAGCTATTCTCAATTGAAATATTTGCAATTATATAATTCAAATCTAAATTATTAGACAAGTTTTCTACTCTAAAATTCTGAGAAGAGCAATTTATAATTAAAAAGAATAGCCCAATCAGTATTATTATTTTTTTCATCTATTAAAATTTATCTTCTTACTGAAATATGAATATGGTCACTATGACCTCCTATAGGATAATTATAATTCCAAGTATTTGTATTTAAATCAAATTTGTGCTTAAAACTTGGCCCAAAATTTTCTCTAATATAGGTATAACTATCAAAAGCATTTTGCAACTCAATTATTTGATTCGTAACTCCAGTAGTAAACATTTTTTTTCCATTAATTCTACTAATATCAATTGCTGTTCCATTTGTATGATTACTCGTAGCGCTATGATTTCCATTTGTAGTTGCCATAATATAGATATCAGTAATTTTATCAACAACTGGCAAATTACTATTTGCTTGTTCAAGAGCAAATTTCAAACCATCTATTAAATCGGTAGATACTAATTGGTTGGCACTAATATTGTCAGATATTGTAACTCCAAATTGAATCGAAATCAAATCTCCATTTGATAATAATAGTGGATTTGAAATTAATTGAGTTGGTGTTTGTAAAACAAAAACATCATCTGGAGTTTTTGTTTCGATATACAATTCATTATAATCAACCTCATCCCCTTCCATCGAAGCATCAAACGCCAATAAGGCAAAACCTGCATCAACTACACAATTTCCTATTCTTTGAGCTACAAACGTTCCACAGGATTGCAGGTAATTAATTAATTGTTCTGCTGCTGTTCTATTAAGTCCGCTATTTGCCCATTCTATTTGTTCTTCGGTTAGTTCTCCAAGTAAAGAAGTCAAAATCTGTGCTCTTGTTGGTGGTAAAACCCCAGTAGTAGAAGGACTGTCTTCACTATCATCTCCTGTATTACTAGTGTCAGCAGGCACACCACCGCCTCCTTCACTACCATCACCACCACTAGAGGTGTCATCACCTGTATCAGCATCACCACCAGATGGGTTTCCTGGACCACCACCTCCTATGCAACTTACATAATAAATAGAAGTGCTCCCATTTACAGCACAAGGAGACCCATCATCATGGCACCAGCCATTACTACATAATTGACAAAAATAAGTTACTGAACAACCACCTTCATCTACTCTTGACAAAAATCCATCAAAACTTGTAATATCAACTATATTCTCATCAACTTCTGAATAAGAATAAGTGTATTTAAAATCATCTTCAGAAGTTTCATTATAGAAGTATTTATAAATATAAAATCGAATAATGGAATCATTTGATATATCAATAGCAAAGTTTTCAAAAGAAGAACTCGGGTCAGTTGGTGTTTCTATTTTAAAAGTATAAACTGTAGTAGAATCGGTAGATACTTGTAAAATTTCTTCTGTTAAAATAACAAAGCTGCCATCAGTAGCATCAACACGCTCATAATTTCTATCTTCTTTTTTGGTATTATTAATATCAAATAAATTTGAAATAGACTCAATTGTTTTTGATAAATCTTGATTTTGTTGTAATTGTTCTAAAGAAATTCGTTGTGCTAACAAATCTGATGGAGTATTGCTTTCTTCTAAATAAATTTCTTCATTTTCAATTACTGATACTTCTTCTATAACCTCACCAGTATCACAATTAAATAAAAAGAAGGAAAGGCAAATCAATAATAAATAGGGTTTAAAATTAGCAGCTAAGTTTAGCTTGGTGTTTGGTGTTTGGTGTTTGGTGTTTGGTGTTTCATAAATTAGTTTTATAAAGTTAAAAAAATAATTGTAACAATATTGCAAAACTTAATATAAAAATACAATACCCATAAACCGTGATTTTTGTTTCACGGTTTTCCGTGAGGTGATAAAAAAGAAAGTGTGGATTCCCACTTGCGTGGGAAAGACAAAAAGGTGAGTTGCTTATAAACTAACTTCGACAAGCTCTGTTTGACAAAATGGGTTTATATCTCTTTTAAATAATCAGCAATCAACCAGCCAATTTTACCATCAGCGAGTTTGATTTTTTTCCAATCATCTATCTGATCTAAGATTTCTACTTTGGTGCCTTCGTGTAATTTAAAAACGGTATCAGAATTCAACGTCGGTGCATTTTTAACTTCTGTAGTTTGTTTAAAGATAATTGCTTCTGTTTTGTTTACCTGATAATCGTAGGCTTTGAAAGCAAAAGACAATGAAACGATTAATAAGACAACACTTAAAATACTCAAATTAAAATACAGTAATTTTTTTCTTGATGAATATGAAAAGTGATATAACAAAAATATCAAAGCTCCAAAAAATGAAAATGCCACAGCAATTTTAGCCCAAATTTCATAAGTCAATTTATAAATAACCGCATCAGAAAACTTTTGAAAAATTGTTTTTGGCAATACTTCAATTGCGTCAATTGTCATTCTATTAGCAAAAGCTAAATTGGTTTTTGCATCTGCATTTGAAGGATTTAACTTCAATGCTTTTTCAAAATAATAAATTGCAGGAGCAACTTTATTGAGTTTGTAATATGAGTTTCCTAAGTTAAAATACAACTCATCAGATTGCATCTCTAGTTCGTCAATCAGCTTATATTGCTCAATTGCTGCCTCGTAATTTTCTCTTTGATACAAGCTATTTCCTTTGGCAAACAACTCTTCCGCCGACTGTGAAAACCCAATCGAAGTAAAGATAACAAACGCTATGAGAATAATTTTTTTCATCTACAATTGTTTATCAATTTTTGTAATTACCTGTTTTGCTTTGTCAAATTCTTGCTGCATCATCACGTTGGTAGTTGGGGTGTATCGCGCAAAATCACAATCGTCTAACACCTCCATAAATTCGTTGATTGTTGCAGCATCAATATTTCTATCTTCTAATAAAGAAGTGATTTTTTCTTTACTGATATCCGACGTTTCTATATTCAATTTTGCTTTTAAGAAATTGTGTAATGCCTTTTCTAAAGCGATGTAAAATGCTTCTTTCTTGCCCAACTCCTTTTTAGCTTGCGATAAATATTTACGCGCCAATCTATCTGCCTTTCGGAGTCGCTTTAAATCCAGATGGTACGTTACTGGTGATCGACCGATCGCATTATCGCATTCGCAGCATTGACTTGAAGCGGGKTAKYKKWAAWAYYAWYRYRGKWAMWGRYAMWRAWRKSTWYRYTSRWRWWRKYGRSYMTKYAACANGAGCNTWYAWKKWKWTTYSMRMAYGSTATCGCGATAGATAAAAATGCAGACACGGTAATGGCTGTCATTGAAGTAGAGTTAAGCGAACAAATTATATCTGTGTGTAGYCAGAACCAAGCACTGACATTTAATCAACGCAATGCGATTATCCGTGAAGTTGATGCGATTGTTTATGATCTTGAGGAAATATTATCTGGTGTTATAAACAACCCTGTTACGGATCARCAAAACACTTTTATTAAAGAGTTTGCTTCATTAATTAAGAATTTATTCGACACTGAAATTAATAACCAACTTGTATAAAGTAGCTCGTTATAGCTAGCTTYTTGCTAYGTTCAGTTAAGTTTACAGTCATATAGATCATTTCTTATTACAAACGTTAGTGATAGCTTGCCAAATTGGTTAGAGCTTCAACCTTGAAAAACCAACAACAAACGAGAATTATGCAATGAAAGCACAAGTTAAATGGGTTGGCGAAGAACTTTTTCTTGGCACATCTGAGAGTGGACACACCCTTATGTTAGATGCCAATGGTGGTAATTTAGCACCCAGTCCATTAGAAAGCATATTAATATCATTGGGTGGTTGCTCTTCTGTTGATGTGGTCAGTATTTTACAGAAGTCACGACAAAATATTTCTGGTTGTACCGTAGAGATTAACGGCACCCGTGTTGATTCTGTACCTAAGTTATTTTCTGATATACATTTACATTTTATAATTACCGGTCAAGACGTTAAAGAAAAACATGTTGAGCGTGCTGTCGCTTTATCTGCTGATAAGTACTGCTCTGTTGCCTTAATGCTCAATGGTAATGTTAATATCAGCCATGATTTTTCAATCGTCACTGAATAATAGCAACGTTAATGAGTCAAATAGCCCTCTATGGTTTTAACAATTTAACAAAGAGTTTAAGTTTTTCATTGTACAAGTTGCACTATTTAGTTGGTGATAACGGTATGACGCATTATAAAAACTTTATCAATCAGAATTTCAATGCCGCTAAGCTTGATGTTTTACTGACAGATATTTGCCATGCTATCGGTGGCAATGTTCTCAATGTTGCCAAGCAAGACTACCAACCTCAAGGTGCTAGTGTTACTTTAATGATCTCAGAAGAAGCTCAACCCGAGCCTTTTCCTGTTAAAAAAGCAATGCGGAACCATGAAGCTCTGGTCGCTCATTTAGACAAAAGCCACCTTTGCATCCATACTTATCCCGAAGTAACCCCCCAAGACAATATCGCTATATTTAGAGCCGATATTGAACTATCAACCTGTGGGGTGATATCACCGCTAAAAGTGATTAATTATGTCATTGAAAAATTTAATGCCGATGTGGTTGATATTGATTATCGTGTTCGAGGTATGACAAGAGATGAGCAAGGGAAAAAATTATTCATTGATGCTGAAATAGCGAATATTAGTGATCATCTTAGCCCAAAATTAGTGACCGGATTTACTGTTAAAAATCACAATTTACCAAAGCAAAATTTGTATCATGCCAAATTAGTGAAAAAAGATGTTTTACTAAAAAATTATTTATTCGAATACCAAAAAAATAACTTTACCATCATCACAGCAAGCAAGATAAAAACTCAAATAGAACAAGAGCTCAAACAGTTATTCAGCAACTCGGCATAACTTGCAACTTAAAGCTTGTTACTTACACTGCTCTTATAGATCACTCATCCAATCAAGTTGTTTATTCGCCTGTGTTTTACGCTCAATTAAATCACGAATCAACGGCGTTAAGATGAGTTCCATGGCTAAACCCATTTTCCCCCCCGGCACCACTAACGTGCTAACTCGCGACATAAACGAGCCATCTATCATGCGTAAATAATACTGAAAATCAACATTTTTGACTTCACGAAAACGTATTACTACAAAACTTTCATCTAAACTTGGGATATCTTTAGCACTAAATGGGTTTGAAGTGTCGACAGTAGGAACACGCTGAAAGTTGATATGTGTACGTGAAAATTGCGGAGTGATAAAAGAGATATAGTCATCCATACTCTTAACAATACTAGCGGTGACAGCTTCACGACTATGACCACGCGTTTTAGTATCACGAATAATTTTTTGAATCCATTCTAAGTTGACAATAGGCACCATACCAATCAATAAATCAACATGCTTGGCAACATCATTATTTGCAGTGACCACACCACCATGCAGACCTTCATAATACAAAAGATCGGTGCCTTCGCCTAATTCTTCCCATGGGGTGAACGTACCAGGCATTTGGTTATAGGGCACCGCTTCATCAAACGTGTGCAAATAGCGCCTAATTTGCCCTTTTCCCGTTTCGCCGTAATCTTTAAATAACTTAGATAAAGCGTCAAAATCATTGGCGAGATCACCAAAATAACTAATATTAGTATGAGACTCTTTCGCTTTGCGTTTTTCCAAATCCATTTCTGGACGCGAAAAACGATGAAAACTGTCACCTTCAACATTGACAGAGCTAATACCTAAAGTGCGAAATATATGCTCAAAAGCGGCAGTGGTTGTTGAAGTACCTGCACCTGATGAGCCGGTAATAGCAATAATTGGATTACGTGAAGACATATTATTATTTTGTTTATTTTTATATGGATACATCATATAAAAATAAACCAAATAAAGCTAGGAGGAGCAGTTACAAGCGACAAGTTGCAAGTTCCAAGCCAAACAATTAGCACCGAGGTTAATCTTTTACTTATAGCTTGGATCTTACAACTGTTTTTATTTTCGTCTTTTTGCTCGCTCTTAGACATCCTGTCTCCGCGAGCTACCGTACATTCTGTACATAAAAAAACCGAGCCAAGGCTCGGTTTTTATTATTTAAAAAAGGCAACTTTTTTAAATTTAAGCTTCTGTTGACTCTTCAACTTCTTCAACAGCTTCTTCAACTGCTGGACGGTCTACTAGCTCAATATAAGCCATAGGTGCTTTATCACCAGTACGGAAACCACATTTTAAAATGCGAGTATAACCACCTGGACGTTCTTGGTAACGTGCACCAAGTTCGTTAAATAAAATACCTACTACTTCTTTATCTTGTGTACGAGCAAACGCTAAACGGCGATTTGCAACACTGTCGGTTTTAGCCAATGTAATCAGTGGCTCTACTACCATACGTAGTTCTTTAGCTTTAGCTACAGTCGTTTTAATAACGCCGTGCTTAACTAAAGAGCTTGCCATATTGCGGAACATCGCTTTACGATGACTGCTATTACGGTTTAACTGGCGACCGCTTTGACGATGGCGCATAAGTTAATCCTTCTTAAAAAACTATTAAAAAAACGATGATCGAACTAGTCGTTGTCAACAATGCTTTCTGGTGGCCAGTTCTCTAGGCGCATGCCTAGTGATAAACCACGCGACGCTAACACGTCTTTAATTTCAGTTAGAGACTTCTTACCTAAATTAGGCGTTTTAAGAAGCTCAACTTCAGCACGTTGTACTAAATCACCAATATATTGAATTGCTTCTGCTTTTAAACAGTTGGCTGAACGAACAGTTAGCTCTAAATCATCAACAGGACGAAGCAAAATTGGGTCGAATAATGGTTTTTCTTCCACTTGTTCAACTTCTTTAATATCACGTAGCTCTACAAACGCATCTAGCTGTTCAGCTAAAATGGTTGAAGCACGACGGATAGCTTCTTCCGGATCCAATGTACCATTGGTTTCCATGTCTAAAACTAATTTATCTAAGTCTGTACGTTGTTCAACACGCGCAGATTCAACATCATAAGCAATTCTCACTACTGGGCTGAATGAAGCATCAACCAACAAACGACCAATAGCACGATCTTCTTCCTCGGCATCACGACGAACTGAAGCAGGCACGTAACCGCGACCCATTTCAATTTTAATACGCATGCTGATAGCACCTTCACCTGTTAAAGTGCAGATAACATGATCAGGGTTCGTAATAGTTACATCACCATCATGTTGAATATCAGCTGCCGTTACAGGGCCTTCACCAGACTGAGTTAACGTCAGAACGGCTTCATCTTTGCCTTCTAAAATAACTGCAAGCCCTTTAAGGTTTAACAATATTTCGATGATGTCTTCTTGGACACCTTCTTTACTACTGTACTCGTGTAAAACACCGTCAATTTCAACTTCAGTTACCGCACAACCTGGCATTGAAGATAAAAGAATGCGGCGTAACGCATTACCTAAAGTGTGACCAAAACCACGTTCTAATGGCTCTAAAGTTACTTTAGCGCGACGAGGGTTGATATTTTCAATACCAACCATGCGTGGTCTAAGGAATTCGGTTACAGAACCCTGCATATATATCCTCTCTTAAAGTGTTACTTTACTATTTAGAGTAAAGTTCAACAATTAACTGTTCATTAATTTCAGCAGATAAGTCAGCTCTATCAGGAACACGTTTGAATGTACCTTCTARTTTYTTGTTATCAACTTCAACCCAAAGTGGTTTTTCACGTTGGTCAGCTAAATCTAAAGCAGCAATRATACGTGCTTGAGTTTTAGACTTTTCACGAACAGAAACCACATCTTCAGCTTTAACAGTGAAAGATGGWATRTTTACTACTCCGYCRTTTACCACGATAGCCTTATGRCTAACTAATTGGCGAGCTTCAGCACGAGTGCTAGCATARCCCATACGGTAAACTACGTTATCTAAACGMGTTTCAAGAAGTTGYAACAAGTTTTCACCTGTATTACCTTTTTGACGTGCCGCTTCTTTRTAGTAATTACTGAATTGTTTTTCTARTACGCCATAAATACGACGAACTTTTTGTTTTTCACGAAGTTGAACACCGTAGTCTGACAAACGACCGCGACGGGCGCCGTGTTGACCTGGTATTGTTTCGATTTTACATTTAGTGTCAATTGCTCTTACACCGCTTTTAAGGAACAAATCTGTACCTTCGCGACGACTAAGCTTTAACTTAGGACCTAAATATCTAGCCATTTTCTTTCTCCAACTATCCTAAAAAAGAGCGATTAAACGCGACGTTTCTTAGGAGGACGACAACCATTATGAGGAATAGGTGTAACGTCAGTAATGTTGGTGATTTTAAAACCAGCAGCATTTAAGGCACGGATAGCAGATTCACGACCTGGACCTGGACCTTTAACGAACACTTCAATATTCTTCAAGCCAAACTCTTTTGCAGTAGCGCCTGCGCGATCTGCCGCTACTTGCGCAGCAAAGGGGGTAGATTTACGTGAACCACGGAAACCTGAACCACCTGCAGTCGCCCAAGATAATGCATTACCTTGACGGTCTGTAAGAGTCACGATTGTGTTGTTGAAAGAAGCATGGATATGAGCCATGCCATCAGCAACTTGTTTTTTTACGCGTTTACGCGAACGAACTGGTGTTTTTGCCATTGTCTAGTCCCTCTTACTTCTTAATTGGCTTACGAGGACCTTTACGGGTGCGCGCATTTGTTTTAGTGCGTTGACCACGTAGAGGAAGACTGCGACGGTGACGAATGCCACGGTAACAACCTAAATCCATAAGACGTTTAATGTTCATTGAAACTTCACGGCGCAAATCACCTTCTACGGTAAATTTGTCCACTTCAGCGCGAAGCAAATCAATTTTTGCTTCGTCTAATTCACTGATCTTCGTTGATTCTGGGATACCAGCTGCCGCACAAATTGCTTTTGCACGGGTAGCGCCGATACCGTAAATCGCAGTAATGGCGATTACTGCATGCTTACGATCAGGGATGTTAATGCCAGCGATACGGGCCACTAAACACATCTCCTATAGTTATTAAAAATTACTTTGGTTGGAAAGCCCGTTAGGATACCCAACCATTCTCTTTTTTCGCAAATCGAAGCGGCATTATACAGAATAATCCGCATAATGCCACTCTAAAAGATTACGTTAATTATTATTGGTCTTTACTCCAAAGAATATTTGAAGTGCTTTACCTAATAAATAAACTAACCTTGTCTTTGTTTGTGCTTTGGCTCGGTGCAAAGAACGCGAATAACGCCTTTACGTTTAACCACTTTACAATTACGACAAATCTTTTTTACGGATGCACGTACTTTCATTTTATATACTCCGTCGTTATTATTCATAGCACTCATCTTTTTCACGATAACTGCACTCTTTTTGTACTCGAATATTCACATATCTATATATGCTCACATTCTCCGTTAAAAATAGTTTGTTCTCGAATCAAATCTAAGCACTCTGAAAATAACTATAAATTCAACCTAACGACCTTGGCCTTTAAGATTAGCTTTTTTAAGCACATTGTCATATTGATGAGACATCATATGCGTTTGTACTTGTGCCATAAAGTCCATGATAACAACCACGATAATCAATAAAGAAGTACCGCCAAAGTAGAACTGAACATCCCACGCCATCATCATAAACTCAGGAACCAAACAAACAAAGGTAATATACATCGCGCCCGCTAGGGTTAAACGTGTCATAACTTTATCTATATATTTGGATGTTTGCTCACCTGGACGAATTCCTGGTATGAACGCACCTGACTTTTTCAAGTTATCTGCTGTTTCACGCGGATTGAAAACCAATGCCGTGTAAAAGAAACAGAAAAATATAATTGCTGCTGCTAACATTAATACATACAAAGGTTGCCCTGGCGACATCGCCTGAGAAACACCTTGTAAAAAATCTGCAACGGGGCCTTCACCTTGACCAAACCAGCTCGCAAGCGTGCCTGGGAACAAGATCATACTTGAGGCAAAGATGGCAGGGATTACACCCGCCATATTCACTTTCAAAGGTAAATGTGTACTTTGCGCGGCAAAAACCTTACGGCCTTGTTGGCGCTTAGCATAGTTAACGACGATACGTCGTTGACCACGTTCCACAAATACTACCAAGAAAGTTACTGCAAATACCACAACGCCGATGAGCAATAATACTAATAGGTGTATATCACCTTGACGCGCCATATCAGCTGTTTGACCAACTGCAGATGGCATACCAGCAACAATACCCGCGAAGATAATGATTGAAATACCATTACCAATACCGCGTTCAGTAATTTGTTCACCTAACCACATTAAAAACATGGTGCCGGTAACCAAACTAACAACTGCCGTGAAATAGAAACCAAAGCCAGCATTTATAACTAAGCCTTGCATCATTTCTGGTAAATTTCTGGCAATCGCTATCGATTGTACTGTTGCTAGCACTAATGTGCCGTAACGTGTGTATTGGCTGATTTTACGACGTCCAGCTTCACCTTCTTTTTTAAGCTCTGCAAATTTTGGTGACATTACTGTCATCAATTGCATAATAATAGAAGCTGAGATGTACGGCATAATCCCTAATGCCAATACCGAGGCTCGTTCTAAAGCACCACCAGAGAACATGTTAAACATTTCTACAATGGTGCCCTTTTGCTGTTCAAAGAACTGAGCCAATACAGCGGCGTCAATACCAGGGATTGGTACAAATGATCCTAAACGAAGCACCACAAGTGCCACGAAAACAAACCATAATCTTTGTTTAAGCTCAGACAAACCGCCTGCGCCTTTACTTCCCTTTTGAGAAGCCATTCCTGGTGTAGCCATTACGTATTATTCCTCGATGTTACCACCGGCAGCTTCAATAGCTGCACGAGCACCTTTAGTTACGCCTAAACCGCGAACAGTGATCTTACGAGTAATCTCGCCAGACAGCATAATTTTTGCTGTTTCAATGTTACGGCTGATTAGACCAGCATCTTTTAACGCGTGTATATCAACAACATCACCTTTAATAAGGTTCAATTCATGTAAACGAACTTCAGCGCGAACTAAAGATTTACGTGAGGTAAAACCAAATTTAGGTAAACGTTGTTTCAATGGCATTTGACCACCTTCAAAACCAGGACGTACACTACCGCCAGAACGAGACTTCTGACCTTTGTGACCACGACCACCAGTTTTACCGATGCCTGAACCAATACCACGACCACAGCGTTTTCTAGCTTTGTGAGATCCCGGTGCAGGGGATAAAGTATTTAAATGCATTATTAATCCTCCACCTTAATCATGTAGTAAACCTTGTTGATCATACCACGTACAGAGGGAGTATCTTCTAACTCCACTGTATGATTAATACGACGTAGACCAAGGCCTTTTAATGTAGCTCTATGTTTCGGTAAACGACCAATAGAACTTTTTACTTGTGTTACTTTAACTGTTTTAGACATGCTGAATTACCCCAGTATTTCATCAACGCGCTTGCCACGTTTAGCTGCCATGCCTTCTGGTGAATGCATATTCACTAGGGCAGAAACAGTAGCACGAACTACGTTAATTGGGTTAGTAGAACCGTATGCTTTTGACAATACGTTCTGAACGCCTGCAACTTCAAGTACTGCACGCATCGCGCCACCGGCGATGATACCTGTACCGTCTGAGGCTGGTTTCATGAAAACTTTAGAACCAGAATGCTTGCCAGTAATAACATGCTGAAGAGTAGTACCCTTCAAGTCAATCGTTACTATGTTACGATGTGCTTTTTCCATTGCTTTTTGGATTGCAGCAGGCACTTCACGTGCTTTACCGTAGCCAAAACCAACACGACCGTTACCGTCACCAACTACTGTTAATGCGGTAAAACTGAAAATACGACCACCTTTAACCACTTTTGAAACGCGGTTAACGGCRATTAGCTTTTCAGCCATATCACTTTGTTGTGAGTTTTCTTGMTTATAATTAGCCATTATCAACCCCTAGAAYTGAAGACCAGCTTCACGAGCTGCWTCTGCTAACGCTTTWACGCGACCRTGRTAACGRAAACCTGAACGGTCAAAAGCAACACTAGTGATGCCTTTAGCCACTGCACGTTCTGCAATAGCTTTACCAACAGCTGTTGCTGCTGCAACGTTACCTGTTTTTTCTAACTGAGCACTAACTTCTTTATCTAAAGTAGACGCTGACGCGATTACTTCAGAACCAGTTGGTGCGATCAATTGCGCGTAAATATGGCGAGGAGTACGAAATACAACTAAACGATTCGCACCCAACTCGCTGATTTTTGCACGAGCGCGTTTAGCGCGGCGCAAACGAGATGTTCTCTTATCCATAGTATTACCCTACTTCTTCTTAGCCTCTTTACGACGAACGTTTTCATCAGCGTAACGAACACCT
>NVSL01000110.1 GCA_002401215.1 Flavobacteriaceae bacterium
CAGTTTGTTTTCAAAAAAGAGCTTTGATTATGATTAACTGATGTGGAAATTATTGCTTTTTTTTATCTTATACAAAGATTTTGCTTCGATATTTTTTAAAAATAAAATATAAAATCGTTTGTATCAAAAAAACTGCTTTCCATTGTTTTATAACCGTTGTTCATAGATTTAATTTCTAGCAACAACATTACAATCTTAATTTTACCTTGATAAATTCTGTGATATGATGATTACAAAACAAAATACTAGCATACAATACAAAACAGCGGGACAATTTGAAGACACGCGATTTGAGAAAATTCATAATGTAGTTTTTCAAAGTTCTGATGAAGCATCAATCTGTGTTGCCCAAGAAATTGCCGATTTAATAAAAAGCAAAAATGCCGATAATAAATTGTGTGTTTTAGGTTTAGCTACCGGTTCTTCGCCAATTAGAGTGTACGAAGAATTGGTGCGTATGCACAAAGAAGAGGGCTTGAGTTTTACCAATGTGGTCACTTTTAATTTGGATGAGTACTACCCAATGGAACAACAATCTGTGCACAGCTATCATTATTTTATGCACCAACATTTGTTCGACCATATCGACATCAACCCAGAAAACATAAACATCCCTAACGGAACTGTTTCTGCGGATGAATTGCACCAATATTGCATCGATTACGATTTAAAAATAAAAGAATATGGTGGACTCGATTTTCAACTATTAGGAATTGGTAGAACAGGACATATCGGTTTTAACGAACCCGGTTCTCACTACAATTCTGGTACG
Source organism: Flavobacteriaceae bacterium (assembly GCA_002401215.1). Lineage (GTDB taxonomy): Bacteria > Bacteroidota > Bacteroidia > Flavobacteriales > Flavobacteriaceae > Urechidicola. The sequence goes on from NVSL01000110.1 coordinate 773, forward strand.
CGAAGCATCACCCTAGACCATATTACACGTGTAGATGCGGCGCCATCATTTTTAGGAATAGACAACGTTCCGAAGAAAGCTATTACGATGGGAATTGGCACCGTAAAAAAAGCAAAACGCATTGTTTTATTAGGATGGGGAGCTAACAAAGCCACCATTTTAAAAGAAACAATTGAAGGTAAAATTACCTCAGAAGTTCCTGCAACTTATTTGCAAGAACACAACAATACCACCTTTGTAATTAACGAAGAAGCTGCCGAAGAATTAACAAGAATTAAAACTCCATGGTTAGTTGGCCCTTGTTTATGGGATGAAGAATTGAGTAGTAAAGCCATCGTTTGGTTGTGCGATTTAACAAACAAATCTATCTTAAGATTGACCGATAAAGATTACAACGATAACGGAATGTCGAACCTGTTGGTCGAAGGTGGATCTGCGTACGATTTAAACATCATCATGTTTAATAAATTGCAACGCACCATTACCGGATGGCCCGGGGGAAAACCAAATGCCGATGATACAAACCGACCAGAAAGAGCAACGCCAGAAAAGAAAAGAGTCATTATTTTTAGTCCACACCCCGATGATGATGTGATTTCAATGGGTGGTACTTTTGACCGTTTGGTAGAGCAAGGACACGAAGTGCACGTGGCGTATCAAACCTCTGGTAACATTGCGGTTTCTGATCACGAAGCCTTAAAATTTGCCGAAGTTTTAAAAGATATCAATCCTGATAATTCTGATATCGATTTGATTATAAACAGTCTTCAATGTAAAAAAGGAGATTATGAAGATACGCTGAGCGTTCGTAATTTAAAAGGGATTATCAGAAGAAAAGAGTCTTTAGCTGCCACGAGATTTGTGGGAGTTCCTGATGAAAATATTCACTTTTTAAATTTACCTTTTTACGAAACGGGTACGGTAAAAAAGAATCCTATTGGACAAGAAGATATTGATATTGTGGCGAATTTAATTGCAACTATTAAACCACATCAAATTTATGCGGCGGGCGATTTAGCAGACCCACACGGAACTCACAAAGTATGTTTAGATGCAATTTTTGCTGCTTTGGAGAACTTAAAACACAACGATTATATGGATGATTGTTGGGTTTGGTTATACCGCGGTGCTTGGCACGAATGGGATATCCATCAAATTGAAATGGCGGTGCCGATGAGTCCAGACCAAGTATTAAAAAAGCGAAAAGCAATTTTTTACCATCAATCTCAAAAAGATGGCGTGATGTTTCAAGGAAACGATACCCGCGAATTTTGGGTACGTGCCGAAGAACGCAACAATGATACCGCTCAAAAATACAATGTTTTAGGGCTTGCCGATTATGCTGCACTCGAAGCGTTTAAAAGGTATCATTTTTAAAAAACTAATTACATGAAAAAAACTACTATACTAAAATATACTTTTGTATTATTTCTCGGGATATTAATTTCCTCTTGTAAAAATGACAGCTCTAATTATCCAGAAACCGATTTATCAAAAGAAAGTTTGATTCCAAAACCTTCTACTATTACAGCTACAAAATCAAGTTTTATTCTCGATAAAAATACACCAATAACTACAAATTCTGATTCTGAGTTTATAGCAGTTGGGAGTTTTCTGTCAAAAAAAATTAATTCAAAATTAGATTTCGAATTAAAAATAGCAGCAGATACGAATCCTTCAAAAGGAATCATTATTAACAAAGTTGATGATGAAATTTTTGGTGATGAAGGGTACGAACTTATTGTTTCTGAAAATTCAATTACAATAAATTCCAAAACAAGCAAAGGCGCTTTTTATGGAGTTCAAACCCTGCGACAATTAATTCCTTTTAACAGTTTTTTGGATGCTGAAAAAGAATATATCATTCCGACAGGAACCATAAAAGACAGTCCTAACTTTGAATATAGAGGTGCAATGCTCGATGTTGCAAGACATTTTTTTAGTGTTGATGATGTAAAAAAATACATCGATGCTATGGCATATTATAAAATGAACATCCTTCATTTGCATTTATCTGACGATCAGGGCTGGAGGATTGAAATTAAATCTTGGCCAGAATTAACCGAGGTTGGTGGACATACTGCTGTTGGTGGAGGAGATGGTGGGTTTTACACCCAAGAAGATTATACTGAAATTGTAAACTATGCTGCCGAAAATTTCATCACCATTATTCCAGAAATCGATATGCCCGGGCATACACATGCCGCATATACCTCCTACCCTATTTTAGATGGAAGAAAAACCAAAACCACCGTTTTAGAAAATTCTACAACTGATAAAAANGCATTATTATACACCRGAATCGAAGTTGGTTTTAGCACCTTTGATACAAGAAAAGAAGAAGTTTACTCTTTTATTGATGATGTAGTTAGAGAAATTTCTGCATTAACTCCAGGAAACTATTTTCACATGGGAGGCGATGAAAGTCACGTAACAAAACACGATGATTATGTTTATTTTGTTGAGCGTGTAGAAAAAATCATCCACAAATACAACAAAACAATGATTGGTTGGGATGAGGTTGCCAAGGCAAATTTAGATGCAAGTGCGATTGTTCAATTTTGGGCAAAAGAAGACAATGCTTTAAAGGCAAGTAAAGCTGGAATGAAAATCATTTTATCTCCGGCTAAGAAAATTTATTTAGATCAGAAATACGATTCAATTTCTAAATTCGGACTGCATTGGGCTGCCTATATTCCTGTTGATAGCTCTTATATTTGGTCGCCAGAAAATTACATTAAAGGAATTAAAAAAGAGCAAATACTCGGCATTGAAGCACCGCTTTGGTCAGAGACTATTAGTACGAGATCCGAATTAGAATACTTAGCTTTTCCGAGATTAATTGGTGCTGCAGAGTTAGGATGGAGCATTGAAGAAAATAGAAATTGGGAAGATTATAAACTGCGTTTAGCAAATCAAACACCCTATTTAAATATGATGGGTATTAAATATTATCCATCAAAATTGATTGATTGGAAATAAAATTCCAATTCGTTTTCTAAAAAACAAAGAGGCTTCTTAAAAGTAACGAAGGTAATCCACACAGCACCTGAAAGACTTTTTTGAATGCCTCTTTTTTAGTTATATTTCCCTTTTTAATTTGCTTCTCGATACATTTTTATTCTTTTTTTTGAAAGAATAAAAACACTCGAAGTGACGATTTCAATACGTCAATTCGACCCGATAATTATCGGGTGTTTTTTTATGAGGTAACGATAAAAAATGTACCTGCCTATGTCGGCAGACAGGTCGAGAAAAGTTTGAGGGTTTAACAAATAGTACCTTGCAAAAGAAATAGTGAGATATTTTACTGTTTGGTAATAATTATTTTCCCTATTGATGGACTTACGGTAAAACCATTTCTGATAGGTGACTCTCTTTAAAAAAGCCTTTGAGCCATTATTTATACTTTTGACAGCCTTGGGTTTTGACGACCACTATTACCCAAAGTTATTTTGTTCAGTTTTTCTTGCATCTGATATAATCTCATTCGGATATTTATATAATTCCAAAATTTTAATTGCATTTCTTGTCTTTAATTTCCCTTGTTTTAATTTATGGTCAAAGTATAATTCTTCATTTTCAATACGTTCACTAAAATGATATAAATCGTAATTGCCTTTTTTAAGTAATTGTGTCAATTCTATGTCGTGAGTTGAAACTAATACAATATGATTTTGCTGGTTTAGAAATGATAAAATTGCTTTCCCCCCAGAAACTCTCTCAATAGTATTTGTCCCTTTAAAAATTTCATCAAGCACAAATAAACAAGAGTTTTTTTCTTTTGAGGCCTCAACAAGTTCTTTAATTGTCAAAACTTCTTTTAGATAATAGCTTGTATCATCAAGCAAGTTATCCGTTATTCTTATAGATGAATATATTTTTAAAAATGGAGCAGAATACTCTTTTGCAAAACAGATGTGTAAAGTTTGAGCTAAAATAGAATTTATTGAAATAGTTCTAATAAAAGTAGTCTTTCCAGACATATTTGAACCAGTCAACAACAAACTTTTATTACTAAGTGTTAAATCATTTACAACACAATTATTAATTAGTGGGTGTGAAATTTGTTTTATTAAAATCTGTTTATCACTTGTGAACTTGGGTTCGCAATACTCCAAATTGTCTGATTTTATTGAAGCTACAGATATTGCAGAATCAATTTCTCCAATAAATTGAAATAGTTTATCAATATTCTCTTTTTCTTTCGTTATGGCGTTAACAAAATTATAAAAGATAATATATTCAATCATAAATTGAATTTTTATCAACTCAATTATTAACCAAAAAGGTAAAGCGTATTCATTTACTAAATGATTTTCAAACCCAATAAACTCAGTTTTTGTTTTAATAGAGCTTATTTTTTTTAGAAATGAAAAATCAGAAAAATGTTGTTTTATTTCGCTAAAAGCTGAAAGTTCTTTTCCTACTTTTAATGCTTTTGAAAGTTGATTTACAGCACTAATATAATAAGTTACGTTCTCTTTGTTTTTGTAATGAAAAATTATATTTATACAAAAAATAGGGAGTAAGAAAAGTGCAAATATGGGGTTGATAAAAGTTAGAATTACTAATAAAATAGAAATAAAAGATGAAGCATAAATTAATCTTAAATATTTAGGTTTTTCAACAGGTTTCTCATTTATGAGTTTTTCTAAATCATAAGAGTTGTTAGAATTCAATTTTGATAAAATCAATTGAATATTGAGTCTTAATTTTTCATTTTTTAAAAACAGTTTACTTAATAAAGTGAACTGTTTTAATTTTTCAACCGTTTCTATTGTTCTTATTTTGAAGTATAGATATTGTTGTCCAATTTTTGAAGAAGTACGATCAATAAATTTGAAAAGTTCATCAATATCTAAATCTATACTTGTTCTCTCAGAAATTCGATGATATGATTTAGCTTTATGCTGATTATTTTCAAAGTATTGTTTAATTATGTGAAAATTAAAATATTCGTTTTCTTTCTGTTTTCCCCAATTTTTAAGAAGATTTACTTTTAATTTTTTAAACCTTTTTTTTCTGAAATAATTATTAATTAATAAAAAAAGAACCA
>NVSL01000111.1 GCA_002401215.1 Flavobacteriaceae bacterium
TTTTGGTACTGCCTTTTTGAACAGGTATTGATTTGTGTTTTCATAAGTGACTATAATTAATGGTTTAATTTTTAGTCAACCTATTTCAGGAATGTACATCTGTTTATATGGCATACAACGGTTTGTGTATGAAGCGTTGGGCATTTCGAAGCACTTTATTTTCAGTTTACCGTAAATTTTATTTATATCTATAATTTTCATTTAACCTACTATTGCCCAATGATTTATACACTTTGTTGTGCAATCGCTCTTTCTTCGGTCGTTAAACTCTGTCTTAATTCTTGTTCATTTTTATTCATTATTTTAATAAATTCTTTGAAATTTTCTGATGTCTGAGGAATTGGAACCGACCAAGTTTTTACATTACCTCCGAATCCATTCAATTTACCAATATTTTTAAAATTTAATTTACCAAAACTTTTTGAAGGATATATAAAACCTCCAACTTCAGCCTGTTTAACGTACATATATGAAATAATCTGATTCATATCATTTCTATCAATAGGTTCTGTCGGATTTTTATATTTTGCATCTAAAATAAAATTATGCTTCCAATAATCTGGATAACGTTTGTATTTTTTTTGTTCAGAAAACAGATAAATAGCACCCGTAGAGGTTTTGTTAGATGGATGTAGAAAATCGCAACTTTTTAAAATGGTGTATAAATATTCTTCCCAAAGCCACGCACCATCAAACAACAAACCGTAAACCTTGTCCTTTTCTTTTCCAAAAGTTATTTTTTCGTGTCTTAAAATTTTCAAACAAATTTTTTGCAACATTGCATATTCGGTAAAATATGGATGTGAAAAAGGTTTTAGATTAGAAGATATAATTTTTTGGCGTGAATTCTTGTTGTAAGAATTTTGAGTAACAAAAACAAATTTGCTTACAATCTCTCGTACTTCACTATCATTTGTCAAAATACTACCACCTAAACGATGTGAATTTATATATTCAATTGTATGTCGAACAAGTTGAGTCAAATTATTATTGTAGCTGTGTTCTCTTGTTGTATATGCAATCTTACCCATAAATGGGATGTTTCTAAGAATATGTCTCTTAACATCAATAGTTCCTTTAACATTTGCATCGTTATATTCTTCTTTTCGGTATGCWWTMTMMWWAYCTYKTKRATAKKMKWTYWYTMMRWAAKRARRRARKWKWKWMAGWMAWMWWYSYMWAWYKYYKTCTWKKTTWKGCGTTTGATCAAATTTTAAAAGATTTATTGAGAATACTTTTTGCAACATATAATGCAAGAAATAATCATTTTTATCGTCTTTAGCAAAACGAGAAGAAATGGTAAGTTGGCTTGAATTGCGACCAATAAAACCCATCAAATTATAAGTCGTTAATKTTTCTTCATCTAATGAAAAAATATGTGATTTTTCAACATCATCACGATATTGACCTAAAGACTGTGGAAAAACAAGTAAATCAGGGTTGACTTTTTGTAAATCAATAAGACTTCTATTGGCAATACAAGATAAATCACTAATATTTACATTGTCAAAACTAACTAAGTTTACACCACAATTGTTGTCTGTTGTCCTCATTAGGCACTGTAAGAATGTTTAAGAATTTCTATTCTTTCTTCTCCGTCAGGTATCCCACGCATATATTCTTTCAAGAGAGGTTCAATGCGTAAGTCCCAAATCATTTGATAATCTTGTCTCGCATTGCCGTTTGAGTCAAGAAAGTAAGCTGCTCCAATATGGTAAGAAGCATTTAGCCCTTCAATCAGTGAAATTTGTTCATTTAATTTTTCCATTTTACTTTTTGTCTCATCTGGCAAACTCATATTATCGGCACTTTGTTCTGCTGAAATTTCTATCCAAGTAAAACGTCTTCGCATTKCAAAATCAAAACTTTCAACACTACGGTCGATGTCGTTCATAGTTCCAATTATGTAAACATTTTCGGGGACGAAGAATACTTCATTTTCATTGTCTTGTAGATTGGAATATTGAGTTTTCACAGAACCTTTTTTTCCTCTGTAACTTGGGTCGATTGAGAAAAAAAGTTCTCCGAAAATTTTTGATATTTCTCCTCTATTTATCTCATCAATAACAAATACAAAAACGGGTTTTATTTCGTTACTTTTATTTTTATCGGTTGCTAAACTATCTTTAAAATCTATTAGATTATTCACAGATGCAGAAAATTGATTGTGAAAATTATTACTGACATCAAAATCTTTAATATCATCTATATTTTCACAGATTTCTTCTAATGAAGAATATTCTTCCTTATTAGTAATTTCTCTTTTTGATTTTATTTTTTTGCCTAATAATTGTTCAATTCTGAGTTTGTAATTTCTAATTGTAATATCTTTTAATCCTAATGTTTGAAGAAATTTTTCGTAATCATTTAACGTGAAATCGACAATTTTTCCCGCAGAAATAACACTAACACCGACAGCTTTTTTGCAAAACTCTTTAAATATTCCATTTTTTAGCTCAAAACCTATATTACCATTTACATCAGGTTTTGTAGGTCGTAAGCCTTCAACAAAGTCTGTATAATCATAGGATGGATGAAATTGAACAAATGCAAATTGTCCGCATTCTTCCAGTTCTTTATCGGTTTGCACTCCAATCATTTGTTTAGCAACTTGTTTAGCTAAATATGTTTTTCCTGTTCCTGGTGCACCTGTTAAGATTATGTTTTTATTTGAATTTAAAAGTTTTAAATAATCATTCATTCTCTGTTTATCTTTAGCTTGTCCAAAAATTCTTTTAATATCTTCTTTTATTGAAATTTCCTCTAGTGTTCTAGCATACCATTTAATGTCTGTCAAATCAAGCTCCTCATTTTCTATCCACTTTATTCTTATTGAGGATTTTGAAATCAAATCTGTAACTATCCCAATTTGCTTTATTCTCAAGTAACTTTTAGCATTAGGCTTTCTTCCCTTAACAAAGGTTGATTTTAAAGCAAACATATCGCCAATAGATATCTGAGAAAATAAATCTACATATTTATCTTCTTCGTAGCCATTTTCCCAAATACCCTTCTTTATAAATCTATCAATCTGGCTTTTTCCTTCCCAAGTAAAGCCTCCTATAAAATACCTCATATCATTATTTCATTTTCTAATTGCATTTAGATTTTTAGTGTTTTCCTGAGTGTTGCACAACGTCTCGTATAAGAATAGTTGCGGGTTTACGTGCGAGGATTTTCCGCAGGAAAATCAGACGTAGTAAACTTGCAACTACCTATGGCTAGGCACTAAATTAGCAATTATTTTTATACATTGTTGCCATTTCGTTGTTTTTTTTCAGAGTTCAATTCATTCAAATTCCGTTTCCAATTTTCAGCGTTTGAGTGAATTTTGTCAGCGTTTTATTCCGTCATATTTTTCAATTCCGATTGAGTGAGTAATTCCGCAAGAGTGATTTTCCACGTWCAATTCGGTTGTTGGATTTCAATTCAGATTCAGATTCCGCAAACTTGCTAAAAAATCCGCTGTGATTTTCATTCCGCTTTTGAGTGAGGAATTAATTGTTTTTTTTATTCTGTTTTTTTCTTTCTCTAATTGTCAGAATCATAGATAGTATAATTAATGCGCTTGATATAATTCTCAACCAGAATCCACCGTCAATTTTCTCTGACGTAATAAAATTGCCAATAATTAAAATCGAACTAGCAATAATTACTATTAATGGAATATTTTTTTTCATTTATTTATTCAGTTTTGAGTGTGTTCCGCCAATGAATGGCAACGGTATTGTATAAGATTAGTTGCGTTTTTAAAGTTACGATTTTTCAGTTTATCTTTGAGTTTATTTACAAGAAAAAACATTCTACTTAACCAACTCTAGCAATTAATTTTATACGGTGTTAGCAAACGTATTATTCGCGTAATTTCCGGATTCTTTCCTGCATTTCAACCCGATATTTGTTAAAAAGAACATTATAAGTTTCTCTTGGTAAATCATAGGATTTTAACACATCTTCTAATTTATCACGACATTCTTTGTCATAAGTAATATAATGCCTAACAGGTTTATCTTGATAATGAAACACAAATTCATCAATCATAGGCTGAAGTACAGTATTTTTTATTTTGTTTAATTCTGCTCCGTTCATTTAGTTTTTCAAATATGGGTTTTTGATATAATTCTCATTTTCTATACTTTCTAAAAACTCGTTTGTACTCACGTAAAAATAATCATTTTTTTGAGTATTATCTCTTGCGTCTTTGAAATGTTTTTTTGCTTTCTTGTAATCTTCTTGAAAATAATATCCGATAGCGATAAAATAATTTGCATCTATGAAAGCCTTTTTGTTCTGCATATTTTCGCAATCATTAATGACTGTTTGGTAGTTTTTTGTTGATAGTAGTTCTTTAAGATATTTCAAATAAAGTGTTGGAAACGTAGCTTTCCACATTAAGTAATCTGGGTTAGTAATTTTAAGTGAAAAATCATATGCCTTTGTCATCTCATTTTTATGGTAATATGATTTACTTTTAATTAAGTAAGCACTTTGAATGTAATATTCCATTTCGAGAAGTAGTATGTTGGCATCGTTTATTGCATTATCATAATTACCATAAATTACATTTTGCATACCTCTCTCAACTAATTCAGCCATTTTATTTTTGGCTTTATTCTCTGTATTAGGTGCTTTGTACATTACATTATCGACAAATTTTGGTTTTGCAGTTTTATATCTTGTTCTTTCATTTGAATTAGAATTTGATTTTCTCGCACTTAATCCCATTTGAAAACCACGATTGTAACCATCTGTATAATTATCGGAATTTTCTCCAATTTTCGGAATAGGTGCATTCGGTGGAATTGGGTCAATACAACCAATTCCTTGGTCTTGGCAATAACCTTTTTTGTAACCATTGTTAAAACCATTTGTGAAGCTTGATTGAGCTATCATTGTTGTTGTAAATAAAAATGTAATTAGTAAGATTGTATATTTTTTCATTCTTCTATTTCTTTAAGATATTCTCTGATAATGGTTGGAATAAATGATACATAATCGTTTTTAATTTTTAAAGTCGGAACATAAGCAATTAAAGGTTTTTCAATTCCACTTCCAGTTTTTGTCCATAGTTTTCTTTCTGTTTTCTCTAATTCTTCAAAAATCAAAAAATCATAATTATCTAATTCTGATATTTGTATTTCATACTCTTTTGGTGTCATAAAACCATCGTTATAATCTTTGGATTTTTCTACTAACTCTTTGAGTATTTCTATTAGTTGGATGTTGTTCGTCATATGTTTGCTAACGGCTAGGGTTATGATTTGTTACGGAAAAGTGCGCGAGGAACTTTCCACCAAGACCAAAGTTACTTAAAATTAATGGAATATTGGATAAAGAAATGTCGCCGTAATAAATTATACCCATTGTTAACTTTTAGTGCTTTTTTTCCTTTTCCAATTCCGTAAAATTGCTTTTCAATCTTGTTCGCTATTTCTAATCTTTAATGTTTTCTAAATCTTTAAATTTAAAATGCGTTCAGAGATTTTTCCAATTTATACAATTTTAATTTTTAAGATTTTTCCGCAAAGTTGCTTTTCAATCGGGGAACATTCCTTTCAACTTTAAATGAACTAAAATCTTCTTTTTAAAAATTTTCCGATCCAATGCTCAATTCCGCAATTGTGCTAAAATTCCCGCCAGAATCCTTTTCCCGTTTTGTTGCTAAAACTATATTTTAAGAACTAAAATGTTTCGGTTTTTATTTTTTTTTCCGCATTAAAGTTAACGTCTCGGTTATAATTTCGTTGCGTTGATTAATCACAAACTTACTAAAAAAGAAACGAACATTGGGCAAACCAGAGATTTTTCCAAAAGGTAAATT
>NVSL01000007.1 GCA_002401215.1 Flavobacteriaceae bacterium
TTAAGTTGATGTACAGCCCAAGTATTTTTCATAGAGCCATTTTTTTCAGGAAGAGGCATTTCTGCTTCTTCCATCACATGTGCTAATTGAAATACAACACTTAAAATTAAGCCAGCAACATAATGCATAATAAAGAAGCCTAATAAAATTTTCCACCAAGAAATATCTAATATTAACATTGGGATAATAATCCACATGGTGATATAGATGATTTTTGAAATTACCAGTTTACTCCAATTCCATACAGGATTTGGAAATTTACCATAGGATAATTTACGCTTCATATAGCGTTTCATTTGCATAAAATCGGTTGTAATAGCCCAATTTATAGTTAGTAATCCATAAAGTAACACCGAATAATAATGTTGAAACTTATGATGCCATTGCCATTCAGAATGTTCAGAAAAACGTAATATTCGTCCAGCTTCAAGGTCTTCATCATGACCGTGAATATTTGTATATGTATGATGCAGTACATTATGTTGCACTTTCCAATTGTAAGCATTTCCGGCAAGGATATAAATACTACTTCCCATAATTCTGTTAATCCATTCTTTATTAGAAAACGAACCGTGATTACCATCATGCATTACATTCATTCCAACTCCAGCYATACCAATTCCCATAACAATAGTTAAAAGCAGTTGAGCCCAACCAGGAATATTTAATGTGAGTATTAAAAAGTAAGGCGTTAAAAACAATGCAAACATGATAATTGTTTTTAACCAAAGCTTCCAGTTTCCTGTACGCTTAATATTGTTATCCTTAAAATAGCTATTTACACGCTTATTAAGTGTTTTAAAAAACTTTGCTGAGTCAGTTCTTGAAAAAGTAAGCAGTTGCTTTGTCATACGTTTTGGTTTATTTATAATAACGAATTAAAATAAATTATTGTATAAGTGGGCAAAGATATATAATAAACGGACTTAACTTATAAAGTTTTCATAAAATTATGCACATAAAATGTATATTTTTGTTGAAATCTTAAAGTTTAATGGAGCTCATTTTAAAGTATTTTCCTAACCTTACTGAAGACCAAATTGATAAATTCAAAAAATTGCAGATACTTTATCAAGAGTGGAACTTAAAAATAAACGTTGTTTCACGTAAAGATATTGATGAATTATATATGCGCCATGTACTGCATTCTCTTGGTATTGCAAAGGTAATTGGATTTRWWRAWGGRRCTRMWRTTTTAGAYRTTGGYACMGGTGGTGGTTTTCCTGGAATTCCGTTGGCAATTTTATTTCCTAATGTCAATTTTTACTTGGTAGATTCTATCGGTAAAAAAATAAAAGTGGTCAATGAAGTTGTTGCTGCATTGGAGTTGAAAAATGTAAAAGCTGAACATTTAAGAGCCGAAAAAGTAAAAGGGCAATTCGATTTTATTGTGAGTAGAGCGGTCACCAATATGAGTGATTTCATGAAATGGACCAAAGGTAAAATCAAGAAAAAATCGAACCACGAGCTTAAAAACGGAATCCTATATTTAAAGGGTGGTGATTTAACGGAAGAGTTGCAAAATTTTCCAAAAGCTACTTTATATGACTTACCAAATTATTTTGATGAGGACTTTTTTGAAACTAAAAAAGTGGTGCATATTCCAATAAAATTTAAAGGGTGATTTACTAACATAGTTAGTTTACCGAAATCAAATTCACATCAAAAATTAAAACAGTTCCACCAGGAATTCTGCTGCTCCCATAAATGCCATAAGCTAAATGAGCAGGGATAAGAAGAATGCCGTTGCCTCCTTCTTTAAAATAGGGTATCCCTTCTGTCCATCCTTCAATAACTGCATTAAGGTTAAAAGAGGCTCCACTAGAATCACTTTCGTCAAAAACTTCTCCGTCAAGAAAATAACCTTTATAAGCAACAGTTACATTAGAAGTTTCTGTAGGTCTTTCTCCGGTACCTTCTTCATTTATTACATAGTATAAACCAGAATCACTTCTAGTAGCAATTAAATTGTTTTCAGAAATGTATTCGGTAATTTCTAATTCATTAATTCCTTGATAATCTTCCAAAACCTCTATGTCAAAAATAAGAACAGATCCTGCAGGTACACCAGCGTAGTCTTCGCTTCCATAGGCTAAATGGGCTGGGATTAAAAGGGTTCCTACCCCGCGATAATTAAAATATTGCACACCTTCAATAAGACCAGCAATTAGGTTTTGTTGTAAGTTAAAGACAATTCCTTTATTGTCACTTTCGTCAAACACAACATTATTGGTATAATATCCTTTATATACTAAAATCACATCTGATGTTGAGGTGATTGCATCTCCATTTCCAATTTCGTCAACTACATAATACAAACCTGTACCTGTTGCTATAGCATCCAAATTATTTGCATCAATATAATCTAAGATTTCTTGTTCATTTTCGGCAGTATAATCTTTCGGCATATCATCATCAGCACAAGAAATTAAAAATAAAAAGGCAAAAGCTACTAGTAAATATTTCATGTTATTGGGTTTTAAGAAGTGGCAAATATAACAAAGTTGTTAAGTTGAACTAATTAATTGCCACTATAAAATGGTGTAAATCCAAAACAGCCGAGGAAAGATCCACGGCTGTTTTTGAAAAACTAACTAAACTAATTATTATGAAAAAAATTTAAAAATATCACTTGGTTAACTACTCCGAGTGTCTTTGTCTATTTCTAAACTCACTACAAATATACATTGGATGTTAGAGGTGTATTTTGCTTTTTTGGGTGATGCGTCTAAACTTTAAAGTGAAGCGTCTTTTTTGTAGGGTGAAGTGAATTTTGTTTCTTTTTTTTAGAGTTGTGATTGAAAGAAACATGGAAATGACTAAAATCTTTCCTGCAAGGTTTCAAAAACCCTGTAGATCTAAGTTGAATAAACACCTACAAGGGCTTAAAGACCCTGCAGGATAATGAGTAGTATTATCTCGAAAAAGAAATAAGTACATCTAAAGTAACCGTTGCTTCAAAGCCATTTACAAGCTCGGTTTTTATAACAGCGAATTGTAAAGTCAAGGTGGTTTCTGTTAGGGCAACAATATTTGCGATGACTTCTTCTCCTTCGAAAGTTANGGTGAGTGTGTCTCCATTTTGTTCCCAAGGTCCAGAAAAATTTGCAGGAATATTTTCTCTATATTCTGTTTGTGACTGCAATAATATAGATGCCGTAACTTCCATATTATAGCTACCTTCAGAAGTTGCTAAATTCGGGTTTTCAGTAAGCGTATAGGTAAAATTTAGTGTATCACCTTCGCCAACTAAATTTGCAGTTACAGGAATTCCTTGCACTTCTGTTTGTGCAGTTCCTGTAAAATCAATGCCGGTTCCGATCCACGCACCAACAATTGAAACTGTAGGAATGTCATTTTCGGTGGTGTCACATCCTAATAGAAATGTGCTGAATATGAATAGGATGATTATTTTTTTCATGATATTATATTAAATGAGGTGATAAAAAACAAAGAACGCCTTTTTATGTGATAAAGTCAAAACTAAAAAAGCCGCATCAATTTGATGCGGCTTTTGTCTTTAATATATAGGATGAGATTTCTCACGATGTTCGAAATGACATCTCAACTATTATTTATGAATCTCCCAAAAATGGATATCTATAATCTGTTGGTGTTACCAAAGTTTCTTTGATGGTTCTTGGTGATACCCAACGCAATAAATTCCAAATAGAACCTGCTTTGTCGTTTGTTCCTGATCCACGAGCTCCACCAAAAGGTTGCTGTCCAACCACGGCACCAGTAGGCTTGTCGTTGATATAGAAATTACCCGCAGCGTTTACCAATGCTTTCGAAGCGTAGTCAATTGCATATCTGTCTCCACTAAAAATAGCACCTGTTAATGCATATTCTGAAGTTTCATCAACCAATTTTAAAGTCTCTTTCCAATCAGCATCGTCATAAACATATACCGTTAAAACTGGGCCGAATAATTCGGTACACATCGTGGTGTATTTTGGGTTTGATGTAACAATCACCGTTGGCTCAATAAAGTACCCTGTTGATTTATCGCAATTACCTCCGACTAAAATTTCTGCATCCGCATCATTTTTAACGGCATCGATATATGACGAAATTTTATCGAAAGAAGATTCGTGAATCACCGCATTGATAAAGTTATCAGTATCTTCTGGAGATCCTGTTTTCATAGAATTCACATCTTCCACCACTTGTTTTTTAACATCCTCCCAAATTCCTTTTGGAATATATGCTCTCGAAGCTGCTGAACATTTTTGACCTTGATATTCAAAAGAACCTCTTGTCATGGCAGTTGCAACTTGCGCTGCGTTTGAAGTTGGATGCGCCCAGATAAAATCTTTACCTCCAGTTTCTCCAACAATTCTTGGGTACGATCTGTAATTATTGATGTTATTTCCAATCTGCGCCCATAAATGTTTAAACACATTTGTTGATCCTGTAAAGTGCAATCCTGTAAAATCTTTGTGACCTAAAACTACATCGCTAATCATAACTGGGTCGCCGTAAACTACGTTGACAACACCATCAGGTAAGCCAGCTTCTTTAAACAAATCTACAATTACTTTTGCAGAATATATTTGACTGTCAGAAGGTTTCCAAACTACTACATTTCCAAGCATTGCAGGGGCTGCAAATAAATTAGCTGCAATTGCTGTAAAGTTAAATGGCGTTACGGCATAGACAAAACCTTCGAGTGGACGGTATTCCATTCGGTTCCAAATTCCTTTATCAGATATTGGTTGATTTTGATAAATCTCCGTCATAAACTGAACGTTGAATGTTAAGAAATCAATCAACTCGCATGAAGCATCAATCTCTGCTTGAAACACATTTTTAGATTGTGCCAACATCGTAGCTGCATTCATTTTTGCGCGGTAAGGACCTGCTAATAATTCAGCTGCTTTTAAAAATATAGCTGCGCGATGTTCCCAAGGAGTTGCTGCCCATTCTTTTTGCGCGCCCAAAGCGTTGCTAATAGCCAACTCAACATGTTTTTTTTCTGCCTTGTGATAGGTTCCTAAAATATGTTTGTGGTCATGCGGAGGCGACATTGTTGCGGTGTTTCCAGTTCTAATTTCTTCGCCACCAATATACATCGGAACATCGATTGTTTCGTTGTACATTTTCTTGTAAGTGTCTAATACGTTTTTGCGTTCTGGCGTACCAGGAGCATAGGTTTTTACAGGTTCGTTCACTGCTTTCGGAACGTTAAAAAATGCATTTGCCATGACTAAATAGTTTTAATTATTTGGATTGCAAAATTACGAATTTTTACATCGATTTTGAATTATTAGATTTTATATTTGTGATTAGTTTAACAATGTTAAAAATAGTGACTCTTAAATTATTAATCCTCTAAAATATGTGTACCGTAACGTATCTTCCGTTGGGCGAAAATGAATTTATTTTAACATCGAGTAGAGATGTTCCGTTTGCGAGAAAACCTGCGGATGCTCCAAAAAAATATATCGAGGATGACGTGGAAATCACTTATCCAAAAGATGGAGATGCCGGTGGAACTTGGATTGGAACTAGCGCTAAAAACAGGTTGATTTGTTTGTTAAATGGCGGCTATAAAAATCATCAGTCAAAAGAAAAATATAGAAAAAGTAGGGGGATTATTGTTAAGGATTTATTGAAATCAGAAAATATTTCAGAGGCTTTGACTCAAATTGATTTAGACAATATAGAACCTTTTACATTGGTGATTGTCGATTGGAATGACGGTCTGGAATTGTATGAATTTGTGTGGACGGGAGCAAAGAAACATTTAATTAATATTCCGAAAGTACCACACATTTGGTCTTCATCAACCTTGTATGATGCTGCTACTAAAAAGTTACGTCAAGATTGGTTTAGTCAATGGCAGTCGGGAGTTTCGAGATATCAACAAAAAGGAATTATCAATTTTCATAAAACTGCAGGGGTTGGTAATGATGAAATTGATGTGTTGATGAAACGCGAAAAAGGAGGTACGGTGAGCATCACATCCATCAGTAGAAAAAAAGAAAAACTTCATTTAATTTATGAAGATATGAGTACGCATTTGGTAATAGAAATTTAGTTATTGGTTGATAGTTGTTGGGTTATGGTGAAATGGATTTGTGATTAATCAAACAAAAAGGCGAGTATAGAAAGAAAGAGCATTCCGATAGCTCCGATGCTTATATAAATCATATTTAGGATAGCAAATTTCACCAAGGTTTTAAACCATTTTTGTTGGTAAAATTTCCTTAGCGCCATATATAGGTACACTAAAAATAGGCAGATAAACAGTATTGTATTGTCTGTGTTTGTGGTGTAATGAACGATGATAAAAAGGATCATCAATAAAAAGAAAACAGTTTGAACATGAAATACAAATACTAAATGCTCCATATAATTCAGGTGTTTTCTGTAATACACCAATTTAAAAAATAAGGTGAAAATGGGGAGAAAAATAAAGAGGCCGACAGATATTTTTGAAAGTAATTTTTTTGAAAAATGTTCTCCATTGTCCTTTTTAAATTCTTCTATATTGGTGTTTAAATTTTGCATTTGACGAAACCAAAATCGATTTAAAAAAGTGACAGGGTAGCCCAAATCTATAAGAGCAGTTGTAGCGTCTTTAACAGAAGTATTTTGTTCTATGTATTCATCAAAGTCCTCTAGTTTGTTATTGAAAGAAATTTTACCAGCAGGCATTTCTTTAATTTTATATTGATAAGGAATGTCAACTTTGTTAATACTGTCGTTTTTAATGCTGTCATTATCATCGAGGTTAATAACGAATGGGGCGCCTTTAGAAGTGCTGCTAACGATTTGATTATCATCAAAATTATTGGTAAAACCCAAAATTAAAAAGAACAAAAGAGAGACTTGTAAATACATTTGAAACGGATTTACATAACGACTCCGTTTGCCTGCAATGTAATTTTTTGATACAATTCCAGGTTTAATTAAAAGCGGAATAAAGGTGGTCCAGAAACGAGAATCATAGGAAAAAAATCCGGAGACAAGTTGCCCAATAAAACTACCAAAGTTTAGTTTCTCCACGTTTTTTTGTCCGCAGTAAGAACAGAAAACATCATCAGCATCCAAAGGTTTTCCGCAGTTTAGGCACTCCGGAATAATATGATTGGAAATTTCTTTTTTCTTAAAAAGTTGGATTTTTTTCATTCAGATTTAATCTGCTACCAAGGTAGTTAATCAGATTGAAAAATAAAAAAGGAATGTTGTTGTAAGTATGTTTTTATAATTTCAAACCTGTTTCTTATGCCCGTTCGAGCGCAGTCGAGAACTAAATAAAGTTGATTAAGGTCTCGACTGCGCTCGACCAGACAATTATTTATAAGTCAAACTCATTGTCTATTTGTATAGAAGGAAATTAATTTAAGGCTCCAGAAACCATCAACTGGAAAGTAGGGACGTGTACTTTAAAAGTTTTTGTGGTGGTAAAATTCACCATTTCATAAAAACCATTCATCGCTCCGATGTGAGAAGTAAGGACACAATTAGAAGAATATGTATGTGATTGACCTGGTTTTAAAATGGGCTTTAAGCCAACAACACCGGGACCGTCAACAATTTCGATATTGTTTAGTGAGTCAAAAATTTTCCAATGACGGTTTAATAATTGAACAGAATCGTTGCTTTGGTTTTCGATAGAAATGCGGTAACTGAAGGCGTAATGCAACCGTTCATTATGATAACTCGTACCAATAAATTTGGTTTGAACCGAAATTTTTATACCATTTGTAACCTGTTGTACCATAACAATGTTGCCCTTGTTTGTGTGGACAAAGATATGCTTTTTTTGATTATGTGGATTGCCGATATTTAATTCAAGAAATTTCTAGAATTTGCTTCTCCAATTCCGATGACGCTATCATACCGATCCCCAATTTTTCGATAATAAACCAAGACGGTATAATCATTTTCTGTTTGATAAAAAGAACCATCAATATCATGGTTGCTAAAATTACCATCAGCATCTATGGTTGTAAATTGGTAATTATAAAAACCTTGTTTCATTAAGATTTGAGCTTCGTATAATCTGGACTCTTCATTGTAAAAAAGTTCGTTGGTTTCATCGTTTCGCCAATTGTTAAAATTGCCATTTACAAACACGCGCTTGCCTCGTAAGTCTTCGTAAGTATTTAATGAAAAGAACACCCAAGTATAATCTGCTTCGATGTTAGAGTCACCCAATCCGTCAACATTTCTGACTACAAAATTCCCGTTAATATCTGGGTTTATTGCATAGGGTTTGTCGATGCGCTCATCATTGACATATAATATAGTGTGGTATAATTTTGGCCCAGAATCAACTCTTCTGATATATACATTTGTAAATCGAACTGCTTTACTATCAAAATATAAAAACTCATTTCCTGCCCAAAAATTGGTGATGTCTAAATATTTATAGAGCAACTGTGAGCCTCGATAAAACTGCGGAACCAAATCAGTAATTGCTGTTTGCCAATTGTTGTTTTGCATCAACACGGTTTTAATTTCTACCTTCGGATTGTTGATTAACATATTTGGATGGTTGATTACAAATTGTACATTATGTTGGGTGTCTATACTTGCAATTTCTCTACTTCTGTTAAGGTTTACGCCAACCTCAACCCGCGATTCGTAATATACCAATCGGCGAGTGAAAATGACATTTTCATTTTCGTCTAAAACTGAAATGATATAATTGCCACTCAATAAAAGTTGGGTGCTTTGGTTTGGAAAAACAATGGAATAATGCGTGTAAAATTGTAAGGTGTTAAAGGAATTTTCATCACTTCTAATGCGGTCTCCGTTATATCCTTTTATATATTCTCTTTCTGACAATCCGGAGGGATTCCAATTAAAATCGAAGTGTTCTATTTTGTAATAGTAATATTTTTGGTCAGCTTCTAAATCATCAAAAGATAAAATAAAMRATTCTYYYMWRYKYWTWATSRKWWYWWWAGAAWMRRRTYTTGTGGGTTGTAAAACAACCGTTTTTATATAGTCAGGTTCTACAATGTCAAAATTTCCTTGAGAAAAAAGGGAGCTGCTAAAAAGAATAGATAAGAGAAGAATTGTTTGTTTCATTTGTTTGATAACGAAGATTTTTAGGATTAATTTTAATCAGTATCTATCATTTTGTTGATAGATTTATTTACCGTAATTCTTCGATACAATCCGAGGAGAAATAAAAGAGGTGCGAGTATAATAAAGCCCCATCCTAAATAAGAAACATCATCAAAAAAATTAATTTTAATGAAGGACAGTCCAGTTGCTAAAAAGAAAACACTCGATCTAAAATAGGCTAAAAAAGTTCTGGTATTTGCTAAGCGTGTTCGCTCAATTGCTAAGACATCACTTAATTTTAATTCGTTTTCTTTCATAAAAAATGATTAGGAGAAACAAATATAAATCAATCAAACTTCTATTCCTAATACAGCTTTTTTAGGCTTGCATTTTTAAGTCATAATCAACAGAATGCTTTCCGGATCCGTAGAGGATAAAAAATAGTGATAAAACGAGAACTATTAATGCTTCGGTAAAACTTTGGGTGTGGAATATTGCAAAAAAATTAATCAATACGGCACCAACAAAAACAGGAAGTTGGATGATTAAAACCACTCTGGTAAGTAACCCAAAAATGAGTAGGATTCCGCCAACAAAATGAAACATCCCTACATAATGAACCATCCAAACCATGACAGAAAAATCATCGAGTCCAACGAGTAATTCTTCGAGATGACTGGAGTCTTTTATAAATGAAATTCCTTTAATAATTAGAAAAACACCTAAGGCAATTCTCAAAATATCAATTGGGTAATATGTATTTGAATTTGCCCATTTATTAAGTTTTTTAATGATTGCTTTCATGACAAAAAATTTAAGTTAAACAAAATGGGGTTGAATAAGTTACAATATTTATTGCACTTTAAAATTAAGTCGTAGTTAAAAAAGAATCCTTGCAGTTTATTGAAATTACAAATAAATTACCCGTTGTTTTTTTAACCTTAAAAACTTATTCGTCTTTTTTAAATTCATCAACCTTAAGGATGTTAGAAGGCACTTTTAATCCTTCTTTAATATCTTTTGGCGAGATTCGATTTTCGTTGTCAGAAACAATTGTTGTAACATGATTTGCCGAATTATCTATCTTGTATTCGTTTCTAAACCCTAAGAGAGTAACCGTTATATTTTTATCTTTTGAGCCAATATTTACAAAATCTTTTATCAGTTGTAAAACATCAAAATCTATATAAACAGTATTCGTGGCATCGATAACAACGGTACAATTTTCTGGTAAATGAACAAATGTTTGTTTGATTGCAGCCTTGTTTAAAAACGAAACTTCTTGAGCTAATTCCATTTTAATCATATGTCCTTTAATATGTTTTTCTTTTTTAAAGAAGTAGGCTAATTTTATATTTCCTCTTAAAATAAAGTAGATACTCACTGATATTCCGATACCAACTCCTATTAATAAATCAGTAGCAATTACGGCAACAACAGTAACGATAAACGGAATGAATTGAAACTTTTTATTGTTTTTCCACATGTGTTTAAATAGTTGTGGACTTGATAAATTATAGCCAATGGTAATTAAAATTGCAGCTAAAGAAGCCAACGGAATCATGTTTAAAATTCTAGGAATTACCAATACTGCTAATAATAAAAATACCCCATGCATGATTGCTGACATTTTTGTGCGGCCGCCAGAAGTTACGTTTGCAGAGGTTCTTACAATTACTGAAGTCATCGGAATTCCGCCAATTAAAGAGCTTAAAATATTTCCGATTCCCTGAGCTTTTAACTCGGTATTGGTGTTAGAATATCTTCTAAGCGGATCAATTTTATCTGCGGCTTCAACACTTAATAATGTTTCGATACTCGCAACTGCTGTAATCGTGATAGCGACTACCCAAACATCCATATTGGTGATTTGCGAGAAATTAGGGATGCTAAATTGACTCCAAAAAGCCGCCAAAGAATCGGGTACGGGTAAACGAACTAAATGGGTTGAGTTCAATGCTAAAGAAGACCCACTAGAAATTAAGATTTGATTAATTCCAACTCCAACCAAAATAGCAATTAATGATGCAGGAATGGCTTTTATTTTTTTAAGAGCAGGCACTATTTTAAATGAAATAAGTACTACAAAAGAAGCAAGAGCAATTAGAAACGCCCCAGGATGCATAAAATTAATACCGTCAATAATAGTTGTAAAAATATCGTGATGACCATCTTTATTGATGTGAAAAAAATCTCCTTCATTAATAATATCATACCCAAAAGCATGCGGTATTTGACTTAGGATAATGATGATCCCGATTGCTGCCAACATCCCTTCAATAACATTTGAAGGAAGGTAATTAGAAACGATACCCGCTTTTGCATAGCCTAAAATTAATTGCATAACACCCGCAATTAAACCTGCCAATAAGAAGGTTTCGAAAGATCCTAAAGTTACAATTGCAGACAATACAATTGCGGTTAAACCTGCCGCAGGACCAGAAACACTAAGTTGTGAGTTGCTAAAAAAACCTACTACGATGCCACCAATTACGCCAGAAATGATTCCTGAAAAAAGTGGCGCGCCACTTGCCAATGCAATTCCCAAACATAGTGGGAGTGCAACTAAAAATACAACGAGCGCAGCTTTTAAGTCTGCTTTTAAAWACGTTTTGTTAAACATTTATGATAATTTAAAATTAATTRYWTWMYWYYYKMRAYYMAASMYKCMAMYARRMMRKTYYSRWRRKWKCCGAAATAAATGATGCTGCCATTATACCTACTTTGGCAATTTGCTTGTACTCTTCATTTTTAAATGCGAGGTCCGAAATGAACATAGACATTGTAAATCCAATACCTGCTAAAAATGCCACTCCGTATAACTGCCTCCAGGTCATTCCGTTAGGTAATGTTGCTATTTTTAATTTTACCACTAATCGCGAGAATAATGAGATTCCAACAAATTTTCCGAGTACCAATCCAACGATAATCCCTAATGAAATTGGGTGGATTAACATTTTTAAAATACTCCCTTCAATATGAACACCTGCGTTGCTCAATGCAAAAACGGGTAGAATAAAATAGGCGGTTAAAGGGTGTAGAGAGTGTTCTAATTTTTGGAGTGGTGTATGCGCTTTGTCATTCAGTTTTTTAATGCTAGAAATAGTGTGCGCTTGTTTTTTTGTGAGTAAGGAGTTTTTGTTTGGTTTCTCTTTTTTTAAGACATCAATATATTTAGACAATCTTTTCATGTATTCTGATTCGTCAATTTTAGTTCTGGCGGGTATCGTTAATGCAATTAAAACTCCGGCAATTGTAGCGTGTACGCCTGAATAAATAAACGCAATCCACACACCAATAAATCCTACCAAAGCGTAGAAAGCAGTTTTTCTAATCCCAGAAATATTCGCTATAATTAAAACCCCTAAAAAGAAAGCGGCATAATAAAGTTCTTTAAAATCGATGGTTTCTGTGTAGAAAACTGCGATTACCATTACTGCTCCTAAATCATCAGCAATAGCCAATGCGGTTAAAAATATTTTTAAGTTGATATTTACTTTATCACCCAAAAGAGCTAACAACCCGAGGGCAAAAGCGATATCTGTTGCCATCGGAATACCCCATCCGTTTAAATAATCGGGATAGTTAAATGTCATAAAAACATAAAACAACGCAGGCACAACCATACCGCCTATGGCAGCTGCAATTGGCATCGATGCTTTTTTTAAGGTAGACAACTCTCCACCCATAATTTCTCTTTTTATTTCTAAGCCAACCACAAAAAAGAACAACGCCATGAGTCCGTCATTAATCCAATGATGTATAGAACTAATCATATTAATTTCGCCCCAAGCAAAACCGACTTTCAATTCGTGCCATATATAATGATACGATTCATAAAAAGAARAATTTRSYYWWWMYWRRRMAAWTMTKKWWKMWATTATTNNNRRRRTTSMTCYRKAAKMTTYTTRRMYKWTWMWTTYAKWTAWKWWARWWRRKWTAAGTNNRKTTTKWKKKTMRTKTSYWMMTWKTTTGATTTTATTTTGAAAATGGATTTCAAAGTTTCAAAGATACAAGTTTTAGATAAGTTTAAATAGGATGATTTTGTGAAACGGACTAAAAAGTACGTGAAACGACTAAATCATCAGGCAACGTTTTTCTGTTGATATTTAAATAATTAACAAAAAATGCATTCGAATAAATTTAAAAAGCAGCATCTTTGTTGGATTAAGAATACCCAAACACAGATTATGAAATATTTTTTCAGGTCACTTTTTATGGTGATGAGCGCTCAATTTACTTTTGGGCAAGTAGTGATTAATGAACTCGATTGTGATACACCTAGTATTGATACCTTAGAATTTTTAGAGTTAAAATCTGATTCTCCAAATTTTAGTTTAGACGGATATGTCGTCGTGTTTTTTAACGGTTCTACAAACGGAGCAGATAGCAGTTATTTAACTTTTGATTTGGATGGTTACACCACTGATGTTAACGGATTGTTGTTAATTGGTAGTTCTAATGTTTCTCCAATACCTCAATATATTATTCCTGAAAATCTGATTCAAAATGGTGCAGATGCGGTTGGAATTTATTTAGGAAATGATACTGATTTTCCTGATGGTACGTTGGCAACCACCACAAATTTAATTGACGCTTTAGCCTATGATACTGCTGATTCTGATGATACTGTTTTAATGGGTTTGCTCGGATTGACTGTGCAAATAAATGAGGGGTCTGCACAGAACACAAATTCTATCCAAAGAAAAAATGACGGGACTTACGAAGTAAAAACACCAACACCAAGAGCGTTGAATGATGGGACCGGAGTTGTTTTAAACGGAGTCACCATTTCAATTGCAGCAACGCAATATAACGAGGGAGATATTTTTGATATCACCTTTACTACAGAGCAAAATGTGTCTAGTAATTTGGTCATCAACTTTACTTTAAATAATGGAGGATTCAATAATACAGATTTTACAGGAAATACTTCAGTCACTATTTTGAATGGTCAAAATATGGTGAATTCAACAATCACTTTAACAGATGATATTGATGATGAAGGTGATGAGGTTTTAATAATTAATATGACGAATTTACCTTCGGATTATTTAGCTTTAAATAACCTAATTGAAATAAGAGTAGTTGACAATGATTTTGTTGTGGCAGCTTGGGGTACACCTTTAAGTCCAACTTTTGGATTGATTTCTAGTACCGAGCCTGCAAATTATTACGATCCAATTGATGGCTTAGCGGATGTTGTTCTCGAACAAGCATTGCAAGATATTATTGCCGAAGAAGGAGTTGTGAGAGCGCAAACCTATGCCGATATTGTTGAGATTTTAAAAGAGGCGKATCAAAATCCTGCGAATAGCAATGAAGTTTGGTTGGTTTATACCGAGCAAGGTCGTGCAAAATTAGATTATCAAACCACATCTAGCAATGTTGGCAAATGGAATAGAGAGCATACTTTTCCGCGTTCTAGAGGTGGATTTTATAGCATAGAAGACGATGATATTCCGGATGGCATAAATGTGTATTGGAATACAAATGCAGATTCTTTGCGTCACGGAAATTCTGATGCGCATGCATTGAGAGCTGCCGATGGGCCAGAAAATAGTTTGAGAAGTAATAATTATTATGGTGACTATAATGGGCCAGCTGGAAATTCTGGAAGCTTTAAAGGTGATGTTGCAAGAAGTGTTTTATACATGCAATTGCGATATAATGGTTTGAGTGTTGTTGAAAATCCGACCGTGGTTGGCGAGATGGGCTATTTACCAACCTTACTCGATTGGCACAGAAATGACCCACCTGATGATTATGAAATGAATCGTAACAATATTATTTACAATTGGCAATTCAACAGAAATCCATTAATTGACAAACCAGATTTGGTAGAATATATTTGGGGAAATAAAATTGGTGAGGTCTGGTCAAATTCTTTAAGTGTTGCTGATGAATATTTGGCAAGTATTAAATTGTACCCGAACCCAACAACAGACAGCTTAATTATAAAAGGAGTTACGCAGGACACAAAAATTCAGATTTATTCACTTCAAGGTCAGCAAGTTTTAACTCAGGATATAACAGAAAACTCAATTGTAAATCTGAATATTTCTTCAGGAATTTATCTAGTTAAAATTATTTCAGAAAGTAAATCGAAAACAATAAAGTTAGTGATTCAATAATTTTTAAAATAGACTATTTAGATTTGTTATAAATAAAGATAAACAGGTATTAAAATTGATATATATCATATTTGTAATATGTAAAATCATTAAATTTGCACCGCTTTTAAAAGCAAAAAATTTAATTCAAATTTAGAATATGTCAACAGACATCCGTATCAAAAAAGGGTTAGACATTAAATTGAAAGGCAAGGCAGAAAAGGTTACTACTAATGCTGTTGCCAGTAATGTGTATTCATTATTACCCGTAGATTTTCACGGAATTATTCCTAAACTTATCGCAAAACAAGGCGCTAAACTAAAGGCAGGTGAAACTGTTTTTTATAGCAAAACAAATGAGGATATCAAATTTGTTACGCCTGTGAGTGGAGAGGTTACAGAAGTAGTTCGTGGAGAGAAAAGAAAAATTTTAGCAGTTAAGATTACTGCCGATAAAACACAAACCTATTTAGAAAACAAAACTTTGAATGTCTCATCGGCATCTGCTGACGATATTAAAAGTTTGTTATTGTCTTCTGGTTGCTGGCCATTTGTAAAACAACGTCCGTATGATGTAATTGCAAATCCAAACATTGCTCCAAAAGCAATATTTATTTCTGCCTATGCAACCGCTCCTTTAACCGCCGATTACGATTATGTGTTGGCTGGAAAAGAGTCGGAATTGCAAGCAGCAGTTACCGCTTTAGGAAAACTAACTTCTGGTAAAGTACATGTTTCTGTCGGAGCAACATCAAATTCTCCTCTTGCAGGTTTAAACGGAATTGAGTTGCACAAGGTTTCAGGGCCGCATCCATCAGGAAATATCAGTATACAAATCGCGCAAATAGATCCTATTAATAAAGGTGAAGTTATTTGGACGGTGACTCCACAAGATTTGGTAATTATCGGTGAGTTGTTATTGACAGGTAAATTCAATGCCGAAAGAATCATTGCAGTTGCTGGATCATCAGTAAAAACCCCAAAGTATTACAAAACTATTATTGGTGCTGAGGTGTCAACAGTAATTTATGATGCAGGTGTAGAAGGTGATAATTTCAGATTGATTACCGGAAATGTTTTAACAGGTCGCGCTATCAATCCAGATGGATTTATAGGATATTATGACAATTGTGTTACTGTGATTCCTGAAGGAAATGACTATCAATTCTTTGGATGGACAATGCCAATCTTTAATAAAATATCTACAACGCGTGCYYTWACTTTTTCTTGGATGAACAAGAATAAAGAGTACGATTTAAATACAAATACCAACGGTGAGCATAGAGCATTTGTGTTGACAGGACAATATGAAGAGGTTTTTCCTTTRGATATTTTTCCGWTRCAAATWTTAAAAKCTTGTATGTATCAAGATTTRGATGAAATGGARSMWTTAGGAATGTACGAAGTTGCACCAGAAGATTTTGCTTTGACAGAATTTGTGTGTGTGTCTAAACAACCGCACCAAGAGATTATTAGAAAAGGCTTGGACTTAATGCTTAAAGAAATAGGATAATTATGGCTTTAAAAGATAATTTACACAACCTAAAAGAGAAATTTAAAGGAACGAAAATGGCTCCAGTCTTTGGCGCATTTCACACCTTTTTATACTTACCGAATGACACTACAAATAGTGGTGGCCATATTCGAGGGGCAGATGATTTAAAAAGAACAATGAACATGGTTATTATGGCCTTGGTACCGTTGTTGATTTTTGGAATGTTTAATGCAGGATACCAACATCACGTACAAACAGGAGAAGTTGCTAGAGTAACTAGCGGATTTTTTAGTGCTGAGTTTTGGACACTAGCAAATTTCTGGGTAGGATTTTTAAAGATCATCCCTTTAGTTATTGTTTCTTATGGAGTTGGTTTGGGTGTCGAATTTTTATTCGCAATCAAAAATAATCACGAAGTAGAAGAAGGATATTTAGTAACAGGGATGTTAGTTCCGTTAATTGTTCCTATTGATATTCCACTTTGGATGCTAGCAGTAGCAGTCATCTTTGGAGTTGTAATTGGTAAAGAAGTATTTGGAGGAACAGGGATGAATATCCTAAACCCTGCCTTATTAATTCGTGCCTTTTTGTTTTTTGCATATCCAACGTGGATGAGTGGAGATAAAGTTTGGGTTGCTGAGGCTGTTGAAAGAACTAAAGAAATTGCTGATGGCGTAATTCCAGCTTCAGATGCTATTTCTGGAGAAACCGTTTTAGGAACTTTAGCACAAGGACAAGAAGTTATTTATTCTACTTGGGATATGTTCTACGGATTTATTCCCGGTTCGGTTGGCGAAACATCTACCTTATTAATACTACTAGGAGCATTATTCTTAATCTTTACAAAAATTGGAAGTTGGAGAATTATGTTATCATCTGTAGTCGGAGCTTTGGTAATGGGGTTGATTTTTAATCAAGTTACAGCATTAGGATGGATTGGTGAAAGCAGTAAGTTTTATGCATTAATGAACACTGAATTCTGGCATCACTTATTATTAGGAGGATTTGCATTCGGTGCAATTTACATGGCAACAGACCCAGTAACAGCATCGCAAACAAATAAAGGAAAATGGATTTACGGATTCTTAATTGGGTTTATCTCTATTATGATTCGTGTGTTTAATCCTGCATATCCAGAAGGAGTCATGTTAGCAATTTTATTGATGAATGTGTTTGCACCAACAATTGACCACTATGTTGTTCAAGGAAATGTAAAACGAAGAATGAAACGTTTAAAAGCCAAATCTGCATAACCATGGAAAAAAGAACAGATAAAAATTCTTATACAATAATATTTGCCACAGTGATGGTAATTATTGTGGGATCGATGTTAGCGTTTTTAGCAACTTATTTGAAACCACAGATAGACGAAAATAAACGTTTAGAAAAACAGCAAAATATTTTATATGCTTTAGGGATTAATGACAATGACGAAAAAAGCGTTGTTTTTATTTCTACCAAAGATGTTGCTGAAAAATTTGATAAATATATAGTTAAGCAAATAATTATTCAAGGAGATAAAGTTACCGAAGATGATAATGCCTATTTATTAGATCTTAAAAAAGAACACGCTCAAGCAAAAGATAAAGGTCATCAAAGACGATTGCCTTTGTTTATTGGAGAAAAAGATGGAGAGAAATTCTACATCATTCCGATGTTAGGAAAAGGTTTATGGGATGCCGTTTGGGGGTATGTAGCTTTGGATAAAAACTTGGTGGTAGAAGGAATTTTCTTTGACCATAAAGGTGAAACTCCAGGTTTAGGAGCAAACATTAACCAACGTTTTTTTATGGATGATTTTAAAGGAGAGCATATTTTAGATGGAACTACTTTTAAAGGTATTACTGTTGCAAAAGGAAATGCAGATCCAAAGAACGAACGTAAAGAAGATTTTAAAGTTGATGCCATTGCAGGTGCAACTATTACAGGAGATGGTTTAACGGCAATGATCAAGAAAGACTTGAGAATGTACATGCCTTATTTACAAACTTTAAATAAATAATTAGATGGGACTTTTATCAAAAAAAGACGCAAAGTTAATCACAGACCCATTAGCAGATAACAATCCAGTTACAATTCAGGTATTGGGTATTTGTTCTGCATTGGCAATTACTGCTGAGTTAGAAGCATCAATTGTAATGGCAATTGCAGTACTATTTGTATTGGCATTAGGAAACGTAGTAATCTCATTAATGCGAAATATTATTCCATCAAAAATCAGAATCATCGTGCAACTTATTGTGGTTGCAACCTTGGTAATTATTGTTGATTTAGTGCTAAAAGCATTTGCTTATGAATTGAGTAAAACGCTTTCAGTATTTGTTGGGTTGATTATTACAAACTGTATCATCATGGGACGTTTTGAAGCATTCGCTTTAGCAAACACACCAGGAAAAGCATTTTTAGACGGAATAGGAAACGCTGCAGGTTACGGATTAATACTTGTAATTGTAGGATTCTTTAGAGAGTTATTAGGATCAGGAACTTTATTAGGAATGCAAGTTCTTGGAGATCCAATCGAAAAAACAGGAGTCTATGCTTTTGGTTACGAAAACAACGGATTTATGTTGTTAGCGCCAATGGCGTTAATTACCTTAGGAATTATCATTTGGGTACAACGTAGTAGAAACGAAGCATTAATTGAAGATCATTAAAAATAGTTGATGGTTGTTAGTTTGTGGTTGATAGAAATTAACCAACAACAAGCAACCAACAACAAACAACTATATAGAATATGGAACATTTAGAATTATTTTTCAAAGCAGTATTTATAGATAACATGGTATTTGCCACGTTCTTAGGAATGTGTTCTTACCTAGCAGTATCTAAAAAAGTATCTACGGCAGTAGGTCTTGGAGCAGCAGTAATTTTCGTGATGGCAATTACAGTCCCTTTAAACTGGTTATTAGATACCTACCTTTTAAAGGATGGTGCCTTAGCTTGGTTAGGACCAGAATATGCTTCTTATGATTTAAGCTTTTTATCATTTATCATGTTTATTGCAACAATCGCAACCATGGTACAATTGGTAGAAATTATCGTAGAGAAATTTTCACCATCATTATACAATTCATTAGGTATTTTCTTACCATTGATTGCTGTAAACTGTGCCATCTTAGGAGGGTCATTATTTATGCAATCAAGAGAAATTCAATCTGTAGGATTGGCATTTAATTATGGAGTAAGTTCTGGAATCGGATGGTTCTTAGCAATTCTTGCAATTGCTGCAATTCGCGAAAAAATCAGATACTCAAATGTACCACCAGCTTTAAGAGGATTGGGAATTACATTTATCATCACCGGTTTAATGGCGATTGGGTTTATGAGTTTTGGAGGGATGTTAACYGGAGGTGAAGAAGAAGCACCAAAAGTAGAGACTGTTATAAATTCATCAGAAAGAAGTCAAAACATTGGGGCTCTGAGCGGAGTCGAAGAGGCAACTAACAACACTAAAGTAGTAAAATAAGATGGTATTAGCAGCAAGTACAGGAGGAACAATGTTAGTAACAGTAGTCGTATTTCTATTGATTGCATTGTCATTAATCGTAATATTATTAGTTGTAAAACAAAAACTATCACCTTCAGGACCCGTTAAGATTTTGATTAACGGTCAACGTGAAATTGAAGTTGGATCTGGTGATTCTTTACTAACTACTCTAAGTAATCAAAAAATATTTTTACCATCTGCATGTGGTGGTGGAGGAACTTGTGTTCAATGCGAATGTCACGTTTCATCTGGTGGAGGCGAAGCTTTGCCAACAGAGACGCCTCACTTTTCTCGTAAAGAATTGAAAGACGGAGTTCGTTTAGCATGTCAGGTTAAGGTAAAACAAAACATGGAAATTTCTATTCCAGAAGAAATATTTGGAATCAAGAAATGGGATGCAGTTGTTGTAAGAAATTATAATGTGGCAACTTTTATTAAGGAATTTGTTGTTGAGATTCCTGAAGATATGGGATACAAAGCAGGTGGATATATTCAAATTGAAATTCCGAATACCGTTGTAAAATATGCTGATATGGACGTAACAGCGCATCCAGCTGAGCACCCAGGAGAGCCAGATAAATTTAAAGGAGATTGGGATAAGTTTGGTTTATGGCCTTTGGTTATGACCAATACAGAAACGGTTGAGAGAGCCTATTCTATGGCTTCTTATCCAGCAGAAGGAAGAGAAATTATGTTGAATGTTCGAATTGCAACTCCGCCTTTTGACAGAGCTAAAAACGGATGGATGGATGTAAATCCAGGAATTGCATCGTCGTATATTTTCAATCAAAAACCAGGAGACAAAGTTGTTATTTCTGGTCCTTATGGTGAGTTCTTTATCAATGAGTCTGATTCAGAAATGTTATACGTAGGTGGTGGTGCAGGTATGGCGCCAATGCGATCTCACTTGTATCAATTGTTCAGAACTTTAAAAACCGGTCGTAAAGTTACGTATTGGTATGGAGGTAGATCGAAAGCAGAATTATTTTATGTAGAGCACTTTAGAGCTTTGGAAAAAGATTTCCCGAATTTTAAATTCTTTATCGCATTGTCTGACCCAACAGAGGCTGATAATTGGAAAGTTAAAAAAGATATTCATGATGAAGCAGGAGATGGTTTTGTAGGATTTATTCACAATTGTGTGATCGAAAACTATTTAGACCTACACGATGCGCCAGAAGATTTAGAATTGTATTTCTGTGGACCACCATTAATGAACAAAGCAGTTCAGAAAATGGGAGAAGACTTTGGTCTTGCAGATGAAAACATTCGATTCGATGACTTTGGAGGATAGACGATAGTCGTCATACTGAACTTGTTTCAGTATCACATTATAAACAAAACCCAACATATTAAAGTGTTGGGTTTTTTGCGTTTGGTAAATAAAAACCTATTTTTGAAGGATATAACTTTTTAAACCTCAATACCATGAATAAAAAACTACTTTATTCTTTACTATTCTGTTTTTTTACTAGCGTGATTTTTGCACAAAATGTGTGGATTAAAACGGCTATTACTACAGAACAGAAAACTATTTTAGCAGAAAGAAATATCCCCTTAAAAGGACAACTATTTTCTTTAAAYATGGATTCTTTTAAAGGGCAGTTGAATGCTGCTCCTCAAAGAAGAGCTTCATCAAGAGAGTCAAATACAATTATTGAAATACCAAATGCCAAAGGTAATCTTATAAAATACAAGGTGGTAGAGGCTTCGGTTTTTGCAGCAGATTTACAAGCAAAATATCCAGAGATTAGAGCCTATGCAGGCTATGCCGTTGACGATGCATCAACCTATGTGCGGTTTACAATATCACCATATAATGGTATGAACGGAATCGTTTTAACTGGAAACAGAAGTGAATCAGAAATTATTGAAGTGGTTCCTGGCGATGTTTCAAAATCTATTATTTTTAAAAGGTCAGATAGAAAAAACAGCAAAGAACTTTTTGAATGTTCTACTAAAGATGAATCTCATATAACAATAGATGGTGCAATTGAAAATAGAATTCAAGCTGCAGACGATTCAGTTTTAAGAACTTTTGATTTAGCAATGTCTGTAACCGGAGAATACTCAGCTTTTCATGGAGGCACTTTAGCATCTGTAAATGCTGCAATTGCTACAACAGTGGCACGACAAAATTCGATTTTTGAAATAGATTTTGCCATTACTTTGGTTTTAATAGCATCCAATGACAATGTTGTCTTTTTAGATGCGAATACAGACCCGTATGGAAATACTGACGCAAATTACAATTCAGAATTGCAAACAGCCCTAGATCAAGCGGCCCCAATAGGAGTCGGTTCTGCAGCTTATGATGTAGGCCATTTAATGTCGGCGATTGGTAATAACGGAAATGCCGGTTGTATTGGTTGTATATGTGTTGCAGGTCAAAAAGGAAGTGGTTATACAACAAGTACGAGTCCTATTGGAGATACTTTTGATATCGATTTTGTTGCTCATGAATTAGGGCATCAATTTGGAGGGAGACATACTTTTACGCATTCTAGCGAAAGAGATGTAACTCCACCGATAGACAATACAGGAGAGATTGCGCAAATGGAACCAGGTTCTGGATCAACAATTATGGGCTATGCGGGTATTACAGGAGCAACAGATGTGCAATCAAATTCCGACCCTTATTTTCATGCAATTTCTATTCAGCAAATTACAGCACATGCAAAATCTAGAACCTGTGATGATGAAACAGCTATAGGAAATAATATTCCGGTTGTAAATGCAGGAGCAAATATTACCTTGCCAATTGGTACTCCATTTAGATTAACAGGTTCGGCAACGGATGCAGATGCCGCTGATGTTTTGACTTATTGTTGGGAGCAATATAATGAAGACAATGCCTTAAATGCATATCCTGATGAAACGTCAACAAGTAATGACAAACCATTATTTAGATCGTACAATCCAACAATATCAACAGATAGAACTTTTCCGAAAATGGAAGATTTACTCGCCAATGGAGTGAATGGAAATGTTTGGGAAAAAGTGCCGACAGTCGGTAGAACTGCAGATTTTAGGTTGACCGTGAGAGACAATAGAGCAGGCGGAGCAGGAAATAGTTTTGCTGATATGCAAGTTACTTGGGACGCCACAAGAGGTCCACTTATGGTTACTTCACAGGGGTCAAACGGAATTATTTGGAGCGGAGGTACAACCGAAGATATTATTTGGAGTGTAAATAGTACAGACTTAATGACAGGAGCTGCAACAGTAGATATTCTTTTATCTACTGATGGAGGTTTAACGTATCCAACAACTTTAGCTTCGGGAGTTGCAAATGATGGAAACGAAACAATTACAGTTCCAAGCATACCAGCACCTTATTGTAGAATTATGGTACAGCCAACCGGAGCACCATTCTTCTCAATTAATACCGTTGATTTTGCAATTGATTATTTGATCGCAGAAGTATGTACTACATATAATTCTGGAACAATAAATTTAGGAATACCAGATGGTACAGGGGCTAATGTTCAAGGACCTGTAGTGGGTCACACTATTAATATTCCTGATAACGTGTTAATATCTGATGTAAATGTATATTTTGATGTAACACATACTTATACACAAGATTTGATTTTATTAATTAATAATGTTGGAAATCAAGATCAAGTACAGGTAGTAGCAAGAATTTGTGGGGGAGAGTCTGGCATTGATGCTACTTTTGATGATCAGGCAGGAGCTTTGGTATGTGGTGGGACAGGAAATATAACCACAGGTGTATATCAAGCATCGAATTTGTTAGGTGTTTTTAATGGTCAAATGTCTGGAGGTGATTGGGATATGTTAGCGGTAGATTTTTATAATGGAGATACCGGACAAGTAAATAGTTATTCTATTGAAATATGCGAAACTGTAGCAACAGCATTGGCAGTTGGGGATAACAGTTTTGTTGAATTTAATGTGTACCCAAATCCAACTAACGGAATGGTGAATATTACATTAAGTACTTTTGATGATGTAAAAGTGACACTTTATGATATTAGTGGAAGACAGATTTATTCTCAAACACTTGAGAACAATTCTAATACTTTCAATAAGAATATTGATTTAAGTAGTGTCGCTTCTGGTGTCTATTTATTGAATGTTAAAAGCGGAACTAAAACGGCTACCAAAAAATTGGTGATACGGTAAATTGTAAAATATATTATTTTTTTAAACCCAACATTTTAGAAAGTGTTGGGTTTTTTAGCTTAATGAATCAGGAAATAAAATCCATCAACTAACAACTAAATAACACCTATCTTTGCACAAAATTATTATTGATGTCAACTTTTCAAGAATTAAATCTATCTAGCCAATTACAATATGCAATTGACGATTTAGGCTTTACACAACCTACGCCAATCCAAGAAAAATCTTTTTCAACAATCCTTTCTGGAAAAGATATGGTGGGGATTGCACAAACAGGTACCGGTAAAACTTTTGCCTATATGTTGCCGATTCTTCGCGATTTAAAATTTTCGCAACAAGAAACACCGAGAGTTTTAGTGATGGYGCCTACACGTGAATTGGTGTTGCAAGTGGTAGAAGAAATTGAAAAGATGGCAAAGTATATCAACGTTCGTGTGTTGGGCGTTTATGGAGGCACAAATATCAATACGCAAAAACAAGCCATTGCACAGGGTACGGATATTATCGTTGCAACTCCGGGGAGATTGTATGACTTGGCGTTGAGCAGAGCTTTAAAAATGAAATCGATTCAGAAATTGGTGATTGATGAGGTCGATGTAATGTTAGATTTAGGCTTCCGTTTTCAGTTGATGAATATTTTTGAAATCTTACCAGAACGTCGTCAAAATATTATGTTTTCGGCAACAATGACTGAGGATGTTGACATGTTAATTTCAGATTATTTTACAAGTCCAAAGAAAATATCGATTGCTGTGAGTGGTACTCCGCTTGATAATATTTCACAATCTTGTTATAATGTTCCTAACTTTTATACCAAGGTAAATTTGCTGACCTATTTATTAAAGGACAGAGATTTGTTTAGTAAAGTGCTCGTTTTTGTATCAAACAAAAGATCTGCCGACAGACTTTTTGCAGCTTTGGACGAGAGTTTTAATTCGGAGTTATGTGTCATTCATTCTAATAAAACACAAAACTATAGAATCCGATCTATCAATCAATTTGATAAAGGAGAAAATAGAATTTTAGTGGCAACCGATGTGATGGCACGTGGATTGGATTTTGACGAAGTAAGTCATGTAATCAATTTTGATACGCCTAATTTTCCTGAAAATTATATGCACCGAATTGGTAGAACAGGTCGTGCAGAAAAAGAAGGAAAGACAATTTTATTTTCTACAGAGGCAGAGCAATCTGCTAAATTAGATGTTGAAGTTTTAATGGATACTGAAATTCCACTTTTAGAATTTCCATCAGAAGTTGAAATTTCTGAGCAGTTAACTCCAGAAGAAACTCCGAAAGATGAGATGGAGCGCAACAATCCTCATAAGAGAAAAAATAGAGAAACCTTTGGAGAGGCTTTTCACGATAAGAGTGAGAAAAATAGTAAGACAAATCAGGGAGGATCTTACCGAAAAGAAATCGCCAAGAAATATAAAAAACGACAAACAAGGGGCGATAAGAATTACAATATGCGGAATAAGAAAAAATGAGTTTTCAGTTTGTAGTTGTTAGTTTTCAGTCTGCTTATATTGTTAATTGAGCTGTGTAAAAAATTAAACCCTTGCGTAATCCTTTGCGCTCTTAGCGGTTGTAAAAAAATAAAATGTCATTAGAATTATCAAAACAAGAACTCCACTATTTGGCAATGAATATTGTTGGTAAAGATTTAGAAAAGCGTGGTTTTGAATTTATTGCCATAGAAAGTAAATTAAAAAAGCAGCCTCAGTTTGTATGTATCGACAAAAATAATCAGCGCTATTTTGTAATTGTAAAAGCAATTATTTTACCCAATAACCCAAACAATTATGACGTTATTTGGATGGAGACTTTTAAGGTGCATGCCCAAAAACACGATGCGAAAGTTTTGTATGCTGGTGTTGGACTGGGGAATCCGGAGGGAGAGCAGTTACCCATTTTAAAAGATCAAGAGTATTTATTACAATACGACGGAATCCAACACATCGAAATGGGTTTAAATTAAAATGGTATCTTGGTCTAAATTTTAGCTTTAATGAATTGGATCAATATCATTTTTATCACCGTTATTAGCATCACTTTATTAAGTATCCTCTTTTATTTTTTTCAAGACAAATTAATTTTTAAGCCAGAAAAGTTACCCGAAGATTTTATTTTTCAATATGAAAATCAGGTGGTAGAAGAATACAATTTTCAGCTGCATGATGATGTCCTCATAAACGGATTGCATTTTAAAACTGAGAATCCGAAGGGAGTGGTGTTTTACTTAAAAGGAAACTCGAGAAGTATTAAAGGATGGGGCAAATTTGCAGTCGATTTTACACTTCATGGTTGGGATGTAATTATGATGGATTATCGTGGTTTTGGAAAGAGCAAAGGCAAACGCACTCAGCAAACCATGAAAGAGGATGCCTTGCTTATTTATGATAAAATAAAGGAAAAGGTTGACGAGAAATACATCATTGTTTATGGACGCTCATTGGGTACAGGATTTGCCACGAAAGTAGCCTCGATGAATAACCCAAGAATGCTGATTTTGGCGTGTCCGTATTTTAGTATCTCTAATAATGTGAAGCGATATTTACCTTTTTTACCAACAGGATTGTTGTTGCGTTTTTCCATGCCAACCTATAAATGGATGAAATATGTAAACTGCCCAATAAAATTAATTCATGGTACTAATGATAAGGTCATCCCGATGAAATCAAGTATAAAACTTTCGAAAATAAATCCGAAGCGAACAAGAATGTATCCCATAATTGATGGAGGTCATAAAAACTTACACAATTTTGCTGGGTATCATAGAGCGCTGAAAGAAATTTTAGAATCGAAGCCATTTGAGGATATTGATAGAGAAAAAACAAGTATTGCTTTTAAACGAAGTGGAAGAAAAAGAAGTGTGAAAAATGGTTAAGAAAATACTACTATTCCTTATTGTTTTTTATGTGCTCATATTGCTTGGGTTTTATTTTTTTCAGCAATCAATTATTTTCAGACCCAAAAAATCTGCTCAAGATTACACCTACACTTTTAAGCAAAATTTTGAAGAAGTCAATTTAAAAGTTGATGCTACTACAACCTTAAATGCAATCCATTTTAAGGTTGAGAATCCGAAGGGAGTTATTCTTTATTTCCATGGCAATAAAGGCAATTTAGAACGATGGGGCACAATCTCATCCAAAC
Organism: Flavobacteriaceae bacterium; assembly: GCA_002401215.1. Classification (GTDB taxonomy): domain Bacteria; phylum Bacteroidota; class Bacteroidia; order Flavobacteriales; family Flavobacteriaceae; genus Urechidicola. The sequence continues at coordinate 27,431 of NVSL01000007.1, forward strand.
TCACAAAATACAATTACGATGTTTTTGTGGTAGATTATCGCGGTTACGGAAAGAGCAGCGGAAAAAGGACAGAAGCCTCGATGTATGCTGATGCGCAGTTGTGTTACAACTATTTATTGAAGACCTACAAAGAATCTAATATTGTTGTTTACGGGAGGTCCTTAGGCGGTACTTTTGCAGCTTATGTAGCGTCAAAAAACAATCCTAAGCAATTAATTTTAGAAGCAACTTTTAGTAGTTTACAGGATGTGGTTTTTAGCAAATTACCCATTCTTCCTTCTTCTAAAATTTTCAAATTTAAATTCAACACATTTGAGTTGATTGAAAAAGTGAATTGCCCCACACTCATTTTTCATGGGTTAAAAGACAGGTTAGTTTCGTTTAAATTCGCTAAGAAAGTGTATGAACATTCTAACAAAGAAAAGACAAGGTTTGTAAAAGTTGAAAWYKRRAMWMRKSMTWWNNTATTTCMKAKWTKSRSSAANACCATNTAGCKWYWRGWWMWWWATYRMKKKKWWWYYYRKWRTKCYWRRMWMMKWKAKMWKTASTRCYYKRMAYYWTWWTYTGTAKWKYYKGRMRMCTWWMTAACCAAATTTTATAAATGTACAGTTCAAAAACAGTCTAAAGAGATTTTCTTTTTTAGACTGTTTTTTTTGTGCTATTTAGATATGGTACCTCCATGTTAGAACTCCCAATTTTTTAAAAGTAATCATTAAGATAGTATCATTATTAATTTTAAATAACATTATTATGGAATCGAATCAAATTGACCCGTCTAAAATCATGCAAATAGGCATGGGTTTCTGGGCATCAAAGACTTTATTAACAGCGGTTAATATGGGGTTATTTACCCATTTAGCAGATACAGAATTATCTGGAAATGAGATTAAAAACAAATTGAGCCTGCACAATAGGAGCTTGTATGATTTTTTGGATACGCTTGTAGCACTTGGGTTTTTAAATAGAACAGGACTCAAAGAAACAGCAAAATATTCTAATGCTTCCGATACTAATTTGTTTTTAGATAAAAACAAGCAACAATATGTAGGTGGCATTTTAGAAATGGCAAATAATAGATTGTATCCTTTTTGGAATGATTTAGAAACCGGATTAAAAACGGGATTACCACAGAACGAAGCCAAGTACAATAAAGCTTCGATGTTCAAGGCTATTTATGCAGACCCTGCTAGATTGAAAGAATTTATCTTTGCAATGGCAGGAGTACAGATGGGAAATTTTATCACATTTGCAAAGACCTTTGATTTTTCAAATTACAAAGTATTGTGCGATGTTGGAGGCTCAGGAGGCCATTTATCAGCAATGGTAGCAATGAATAATCCGAATATGAAATGTACTTCGTTTGATTTGCCAAAGGTAGCGCCTATTGCAACTGAAGTTATAAAATCAATGGGACTTTTAGAAAACGTTTCAATTGCTTCTGGTGATTTTTTTGAAGATGATATTCCATCAGCAGAAATAATTACTATGGGAAATATTTTACATGATTGGGGGAGAGCGGAGAAAAAGGTGTTGCTTCAAAAAGCCTATGACGCTTTGCCAAATGGAGGTAAATTAGTGGTAATAGAAAACATTATTGATGATGCTAGAAGAGAGAATGCCTTCGGATTAATGATGTCTCTTAATATGCTAATTGAAACCGAAGCTGGTTACGATTTTTCTAAAGCAGATTTTGATGAACTCGTTTTTGAAGTTGGTTTTTCTAAAACCGAAAGTATGCCGCTATCGGGACCAACAAGTGCGGTAATCGCCATCAAATAAGAACATAAAAATCCGCTCATCGAGCGGATTTTTTTTGTTTTATAATTTAACCTTGTCTCAAGGTTTTTGTTCTAAAATTTCGAAGAATTCTTCTAATCTAGGTAAGATAACAATTCTAGTTCTTCTGTTTGCAGCTCTTCCTGCAGCAGTATCGTTAGATGTTAAAGGTAAATATTCACTTCTACCAGCAGCAACCAAACGCTTAGGATCAACATCATAATCATTTTGTAAAACTCTTACAACAGCAGTTGCACGACTCACACTTAAATCCCAGTTGTCTTTAATATTTTTTCTATTGATTGGCACATCATCAGTATAGCCTTCAACCATCACTTCCMTTGTAGGACGCGTTGCAATAACCGTAGCAACTTTTCCTAAAATTTCTTTAGCTCTATCAGAAACTGTAGAACTACCAGAATTGAATAATAATTTGTCAGCAATCGTAATATATACGACTGTTTTTTCAATCTCAACAGTAATATCTTCATCCTGAATTCCTTTTGCCAACTCTTTTGTCAATTGATATTTAATTGCCAAGTTGATAGAATCTTTCTGAGTCATTGCCTCACGGATTCCGTTAATATATTTATCTTTTTCGCTTAACTGATCAATAATTACTTTAATGTTGTCAGAAGATGATTGCGTTAAAACCGTAAGGTTTTCAACCTGCGTCAGTGCGTGTTTTTTATCTTCTTGCAAAGATGTTACTTGATTCTCTAAAGTTGCTAATTGATTAGCATTTCTGTCTTTTTCAATCAAACATTCTTGCAATCCTGCTTTGGTGTCTACCAATTCTTGTTTAGTTGATTTGTAATCGCTTTCTAAGTCAGTGTATTTTTTTTGTGATACACACGACGATAAGAAAATAGCTGTTAATCCGAATAAAATTATTTTTTTCATTTATGTAAAATTTTAGAAGTACAAAGTTATAAAAAAACAAACGCATTACATAAGATATTAGTATAATATCATCCTTTTAACAAACAATTAACCGTAATTTTGCGAAGCCCAATAATATACTACAGATTATGCAGAAAATCAGTCTTTTATTATCGATTTTGTTTTTAATTTCTTGTTCGGATAAAGAATTAAAATATCAAAAAATAAGTGGCAACGCTTTCGGAACAACATATAATATTATTTATAAAGATTCTCAAAACAAAAACTTCGAAAAAAACTTTGATAGTTTGATTTATGTCGTTAACAAATCGATGTCTATTTACTTACCTAATTCTGATATTTCGAAAATAAATCAAGGCGATACATCTATTTTAATAGACAACCATTTTAAAAAAGTATTTTTAAAATCGCAACGAATTTTTAAGGAAACCGATGGTTATTTTGACCCAACAGTTGGAGGCTTAGTCAACGCTTGGGGATTTGGCCCAGACAATTCCATCGCAAATTTAACAGACAGTAAAGTAGATTCTCTCCTACAATTTGTAGGGTTTGACAAAGTAAAATTGATAGACGGCAAAATTGTAAAAGAACATCCAGCAATCTATTTTGATTTTAATGCAATTGCTAAAGGCTACGGAATTGATGTTATTGGACGCTATTTAGAAAGTCAAAATTGTACTAATTATTTAATCGAATTGGGGGGAGAAATTAGAGCAAGAGGTGTAAATGATTTAGGCGATTTTTGGCATGTTGCGATAGAAGATCCAAATACAGATGGCACTAGAAGCATCTCAGAAGTGGTGAGTTTAGAAAACAAAACCATGGCATCATCGGGTAATTATAGAAAATTTAAAGTTGATAGTACAGATAAAAAATATGTGCATACCATCAATGCAAAAACTGGGTATGCAATAGAAAGTAATTTATTGGCAGCAACCGTAATTTCCGATTTAGATTGTGCAGATGTAGATGCCTATGCCACTTCTTTTATGGCAATGGGTTTCGAAAAGTCTAAAATATTTTTAGAAAAACATCCGGAGTTAACAGCGCATTTAATTTATGTGGATGTTGATGGAGAAACGAAAAAAGTTACGTTGAATTAATACTCAGTCATTTCGACCGTAGGAAAAATCACATACTGATAAGCACTTTTGGTCGGAGAAAACTATTTATAACAAACAGGTAAAATTTCACCTTTTGTCAAACAATATTTTTTGATTTCTTCTTCTGATAAGCTTGCAGAATAATCGACTTCATCCACTTTAAAACCGATAGATCTCAACTTGTCAAAGTAATCGCGACCATAAATTCTGACATGGTCATATTGACCAAAAATCTTAGCGCGTTCTTTTTTATCGGTAATGGAATCATCTTCAAAAGTTGTGGCTCTATCCAATTCCTGTGGAATCTGAAAAATGCCCATTCCTCCTTTTTTAAGCACTCGATATAATTCTCGCATCGCTTTTGTATCATCAGGAATATGCTCTAAAACATGATTGCAAAAAATGATATCAAAAGAATTATCTTCAAAAGGTAAATCGCAAATATCAGCTTTTACATCTGCTAAAGGTGATTCTAAATCTGTGGTAGTGTAATCAATATTTTCCATTTTTCTAAAGCGTTTGTAAAAAGCTTGTTCGGGGGCAAAGTGGAGTAGTTTTAATTTGGCAGAACCTGAAACAAGTTCAGGTTTAAAAAAATCAGTTTCATTTTGTAAATACAACCACAATAATCGGTGTCTTTCTAAAGAAAGTGTTGAAGGTGATAATACATTCTCCCGCTGAGTTTCATATCCATAGGGTAAAAATTTTCGAAAACTTTTCCCATCAATTGGGTCGGTGTAGGTGCTTCCTTTTAAAGCCAAAGCAATAAACGGACGCGCAAGATAACTCAACTTTATTAAGATGGGGCGAGGAACTTTATTCAATATAAATTTAAAAATACTCATAAGTTGTTTCACAGAGATTCACAGAGAAAAAGGAGATTCACAGAGGTGTGTTGATGTATCTTTTTAATCCGTTTTTTAAAAGTTTTGTATGAAAATTAATTAACAGTCCAATTGGGTAATTTCCTAATTTTAAATAGGTGAGAACTTGCGCTGTATGAACATCAGTTAATGATTCAACCGTTTTAAGTTCTATTACAATTTTGTTTTCAACCAATAAATCAATTCTATATCCATGGTCTAATTTGATGTCTTTGTAAATAATTGGGAGTGCTTTTTCTTTTTCAACTTTTAAACCATGAGATTTTAATTCGAAAAGCAAACATTCTTGATAAGCAGATTCTAACAGACCAGGACCAAGAGTTCGATGAACTTCAATGGCGGCACCAATTATTTTTTCTGTCAATTTATTTTCCATTTTCTCAGTGTATCTCTGTGTTTCCTCTGTGAATCTCTGTGAAATAGCTTTTATTGCCTAAATTCATTTTCCTCATCACTCACAATTCCCAAGGCGTCATAAATATATTTAAAGGTCGATAAAATTTCGGGTTTTCCATCAACAATCGCAACATCATGTTCAAAATGCGCACTCATTTTATTATCTTGAGTGGTGATTGTCCACCCATCTTTATGTTGTTTTATTTTATGAGTTCCTGCATTTACCATCGGTTCAATAGCAACGACCATCCCTTCTTTAAATTTCTTACCTCGACCTCGTTTTCCGTAGTTTGGCATCTCCGGATCTTCGTGCATCACACGTCCTAAACCGTGACCCACCAATTCACGAACAATTCCGTAACCTTGCATTTCGCAATGATTTTGAATTGCAAAACCAACATCACCAACTCTGTTACCAGCTTTAAATTCGCGGATACCAACATACAAACTCTCTTTGGTTACATCCAATAATTTTTTGGTTTCTGGGGATATTTCACCCACTTCAAAAGTATAGGCGTGAWCTCCGTAAAAACCATTTTTCAACGCGCCACAATCAATAGAAATAAYATCACCCTCAACCAAAACATCTTTGTTTGGAAAACCGTGAACAACCTGCTCATTCGGACTCATACAAAGTGTGTTTGGGAAATCATACAATCCTAAAAAACCAGGAATTGCATYGTGATCTCTAATAAATTCTTCGGCAAGTTTATCCAAATATAAAGTCGTAACTCCGGGTTTTACTTCTTTGGCAAGCATCCCTAATGTCTTAGAAACGATGAGTGCACTCTCGCGCATCAATTCAATTTCTTCTCGTGTTTTTATAACAATCATATCAAAAAAATAATGGCAAAGATACTCAAAATTAAGCTGCTAATTATTTTCTTATTGTATGATATTTGGCAGGTTTTTGTATCTTGATAATCAATAATTTTGTTGCATTAAAAATTGTAAAAAAATGTATAAATCAGTCACTGCAGAAGAGGCAGTAAAAGTCATAAAATCGAATAGTAGAGTTTATATTCAGGCAGCTGCTGCGGCACCTCAAGTGTTGATAAATGCCATGACCGAGCGTCATGAAGAATTGCGAAATGTTGAAGTTTGTCAGTTGCATACCGAAGGTGAGGCTCCGTATGCAAATCCAGAATTGAGAGAGAGTTTTCATGTGAATTCTTTTTTTGTTGGTAAAAATGTTCGTCATACTTTAACTGCAGGAAACGGATCTTATACGCCTGTTTTTTTGAGTGAATTACCTTTATTATTCAAACGAAATATCGTCAATTTAGATGTTGCGTTGATTCATGTTTCGGTTCCAGACCGACATGGATATTGCTCTTTGGGCGTTTCTGTCGAGGCAACTTTAGCGGCGATTGACAATGCAACGCATGTAATTGCGCAGGTAAATCCACAAATGCCGAGAACCCATGGAGATGGAATTATTCACGTTACAGAAATTGATTTGTTTGTGGAATGTGATCTTCCAATTCCGATACACGATATGGCAGAACCAAATGAAACTGAACAGAAAATCGGGAATTTTGTTGCGAGTTTGATTGAAGATAGAAGTACATTACAAATGGGAATTGGATCTATCCCCAATGCAGTTTTAACAAAGTTGACCAATCATAAAGATTTGGGTTTGCATACCGAAATGTTTTCTGATGGCGTAATAGATTTGATATTAAATAATGTGATAAATGGCAATTATAAAACCATAAATCCGGGGAGAGCTTTGGCAACTTTTTTAATGGGGTCAAAACGATTGTACGATTATGTTGATGACAATCCGTTTGTAGAAATGCGTGCTTCTGATTATACAAATGATGTTTCTATCATCAAACAAAATCCAAGAATGGTTGCAATAAATTCGGCTTTAGAAGTAGATTTAAGCGGACAAGTTTGTGCAGATTCTATAGGGGCAAAAATATATTCTGGCGTAGGAGGGCAGATGGATTATATCCGTGGAGCCTCTTTATCCGAAGGCGGAAAAGCAATTATTGCCTTACCATCAATCACCTCTAAAGGGATTAGTAGAATTGTGCCGACTTTAAATCCTGGGGCAGGAATTGTAACCACCCGTGCTCATGCACATTATATTGTAACGGAATATGGTATCGCGAATTTGTATGGAAAAACAATTAAAAATCGCGTAAAAGCATTGGTAAATATTGCACATCCAGATTTTAGAGAACAAATTGATAGAGAATATTTTGAATTGACGCGAGGGTAAAAAACGGATTTAAAAAATTCATCCGCTGACTTTGAGTCATCGGATGAATGTAATTCTTTGCGAAGTTAATTTGTAAAAATTAACTGTGGCAATCTCATTATTTTAGTTTTAATTAAAGAGATTACTTCTCCCGAAAGCTTTCGGGACATGCTTCCCTTGTAATGACGTTAAGTAGATTTGAGGAAAAAACAAAACCAATCTATTTTAAACTAAAATCAATCTGTTCCGCACATTTTTCGCCATCAATAGCGGCTGAAATAATTCCACCAGCATAACCAGCACCTTCACCACACGGGTACAATCCTTTTATCTGCGGATGCTCTAAAGTTTTATAATCTCTAGGGATTCTAACTGGTGATGAGGTTCTAGATTCTGGTGCATGCACCACCGCTTCGTTTGTTAAATAACCTCGCATCGATTTTCCAAATTGTTTAAATCCTTCTTGTAATGATTGATGAATAAACTCTGGTAAAACAGCTCCCAATTCTGTAGAAGTTGTTCCAGGCATATAGGATGTTTTTGGAATGTCTGTTGATAATTTTCCTTCAGTAAAATCGACCAAACGTTGCGCAGGAACTTTTTGAGTTTCACCTCCAAGTCTCCATGCAGTTTGTTCAATTTGTTTTTGAAATTCCATTCCAGCCAAAGGACCAAATTCTTTAAAAGGTTCAAAATCTTCTAGTTTTAATTCGACTACAATTCCAGAATTTGAAGTTGGTTGATCTCTTTWTGATGGCGACCATCCGTTGGTAACAACTTCACCTGGTGCCGTAGCACATGGGGCAATTACTCCACCGGGACACATGCAAAAAGAATAAACACCTCTGTGTTTTACTTGTTTTACAATACTATACGGAGCTGGAGGTAAGTACTCGCCTCTTACATCGCAATGGTATTGAATGGAGTCAATTAATTGTTGAGAATGTTCTACTCTAACACCCAAAGCAAATGGTTTTGCTTCGATTAAAATCCCTTTTTTATAGAGCAATTCAAAAATATCTCTAGCAGAATGACCAGTTGCTAAAATTATTTTATTGGCATTGATGGTGTTTCCTTTTTGAGTCTCAACTCCAGTTACTTCATTATTTTTTATGAGGATATCTGTAACACGTGTATTGAATAAAACTTCGCCTCCAGATTGAATAATAGTTTCGCGAATCGCCTGAATAATCTTCGGCAACTTGTTAGTCCCAATATGTGGATGTGCATCAATGGCAATATTTTTTGTTGCGCCATGTGCAATTAATAAATCTAGAATTTTATTGACATCTCCACGTTTTTTTGAGCGGGTATATAATTTTCCGTCAGAGTAGGTTCCAGCGCCACCTTCGCCAAAGCAATAGTTAGAATCTTCATCAACCAAATGAAATTTTGTGATGGCTGCTAAGTCACGTCTGCGCTCTTTTACATCTTTTCCGCGTTCTAGAACAATGGGTTTTAATCCTTTTTCTATCAGCTTTAATGCGGCAAATAATCCTGCGGGTCCTGCACCAATAACGATGACTTCTTGCGAGTTAGAAACATCAGTATAGTTTGGTAAATCTTTTGGATTCTCTTGAAAATCCTCATTCAAATAAACTTGAACCCTTAAATTTATTTTTACATTTTTTTGTCGCGCATCAATAGATCGTTTTAGAATTTCTACATGGGTGATGTCTTTTTTATTGAGTCGTTTATTTTTTGCAACAAATAATTTTAACTGCTCAGGGTCTTGAGCAATTTTTGGAGATACTTGAATTTGATATTCTTGTTGCATCGTCTATAGTCTAAAATCTAGCGTCTGTATTTATATAAAGAAATTCCACACCAAACCGAACCGTACGGTAAAATCGCGATACGGATTTAAGGGTGCGCTATAATAATTTCGACCTGTAAAACTCGAGGTAATATTTTCTAATTTAAAAAAGAAACGTGTTCTTCTAACTTGTGCATTGACAAAGAAATCGAACATCGGGAAACCGCCATAATTAGCATCCTGTAAATAAAACTCAGACAATAAAGGATCGTATGCATTCATCTTATATTCACTAAAATATTTGAATGTGATTCCGGTTTCTAACAACAATGGTTTGTTTTTAAATAAGTGATTTCTGTAATACAATGTGTTCCTCGTTACAAATTCTGGTACGCGTAAATAATCAGCTCCACTTGCAATGTTTTGATACATCATTGTGTTGTCTAGTGTAAATTTTTTAAAGGTTAAAGCCTTGTGAACTTTTACTTTTAAATAGCTCACTGTTTTATTAGCCTGTTGCGGTTTTGAGATAGAATCAAAATAAGTGTAGTTTTCTATTCGGGTAATACTTGCTGATGCATCTACCCATTTATCAGATTTAAACTCTAATCCCAAACTGCTAATTTTTTCATTGTTAAAATCGGTGTTTTGCCAATTATAATCTACATAATCACTTTGAAAATGGATGTAATTAAAATCGGGCATTTTAGAAATATTTGTCAGTTTTGCGGTGACGCTAAACACACTATCTGTTTGATAAGTTGCTGCTGCAACCAAACTATTTCCTTTAATTGTACCCGTAACAATAGTTGAGACATCAGCACTTAAAGAAAAGTTTTTTACTTTAGCATTCCAATCGGCTCCTAATGACAAAGCGTTCCCTTTTATTAATGGATCAATGGTTTCGTTGGTCAAATTCACTTGTCCATTAAAGTAATGATTGTAACTATAGTAGTTGGTTTTGGCTCTTAAATTACCCAATACAAAAGGCGAGTCAATATCTAAAAAAACGGTATTGCTCATGGTTCTCAAACCTGTATCGTCATTGATTTGAGTGTCATAAGCATCACCCAATAAAGCATTGGCAGTTTGCGTGTATTCGTAATGTTTGGTTTCATAAGAAAACACATGTCCAATTTTTAAATTAGTTGGTTCAGAGACACTATCTTTTACTTTAAAAAACTTATAGTCATGTTCGATATGATAGCGTTTTCCTCTCAAAATATTTTCAGCATCCGAGAAATTCACATCCAACCTCCCTCTGTCCGTATAGTCTCCATCACCACTTTCAAACAGTTCTATTGATTGTGGAGTAAGTCCTCCATTCTCTTCATTTTTTATTTTATGAGAAGCCAAATGACCTCTAATATAGTAGCGTTCATTTTTTGTATTGTAACTCATAGTCATCCTAAAATTACCATGACTTGATAAAGATTCTCGATACCTTCCTAAAGAGCGAAGCCCATTAAAAGCGAAAGAAAAATTGAATTGAGGCGATTTATTCATCGTTACAAAAGCATCTACAGCTTGCCCTTGTTGCATACCGGAGCGCCACATTAATTCTGAAGTTGGCGTTGGAACCTGGTAATATTTTATATCCTCAATTTCTTTAAAATTATAATGTTTTGCGCTCATCCCCATCTTCGGAATAAATGATGCGTCAGTAAAATCATAGCCCAATCGATTATAAGTTTGCCCTTGATTTTGAAAAGGCATCAATTCAAAAACATCTTTTCTAAGGTAGTTGAATTTGTAATCTTTTTTCATGGTAAGCGTTGTATCGATAATCAACGTGTCTCGAGAAAAAGTAATGATTTTATAATCTTTATAGTGAGTTTTACCATCAAGCTCTACCGTGATTTCTCGATCGTTTCCGAAAAAAGTAGAATCGTTTTTTTGCTGTTGTTTTTGTTCTTTGGTTATACCTCCACCTTTTGGAGCATCTATGCGCTTAAGTGTTTGACCAAAAGAAAGAAGTGTAAAAAAAGAAAGGAAAAAGAATAAAAATAAGTTTCTCATAATTGTTATTGGTGGCGCAAAGATAAAATATTTAAACGGAAATAATAAATTGAAATTGTTTGGTAAAAATACTTATTTTTAGGCTAATTTAATTTGATAAAATGCTACAATTACAATACCAAAATAAACTCTTAGAAGCGGGGACAGATGAAGCGGGTAGAGGTTGTTTATCTGGACCTGTAGTTGCTGCCGCAGTTATTTTACCGAATGATTTTTCGCATCCATTACTAAATGATTCTAAGCAATTGACTGAGAAACAGCGCGCACTTTTAAGACCTGTTATTGAGCAGCAAGCTTTGGCGTGGGCGGTTGGTTTTGTATCTCCAAAAAAAATCGATAAAATAAATATTTTACAAGCGTCTATTTTGGCGATGCACAAATCTATTGATAAATTAAAAACGACTCCGGAATTTATTATTGTTGATGGAAATAAATTCAACCCGTATAAAAAGATTCCACACCAAACCATTGTAAAAGGCGATGCGAAGTTTATGAGTATTGCTGCCGCTTCGGTTTTGGCAAAAACGTATAGAGATGATTATATGGAAAAGATTGATAAAGAATTTCCGCATTATAATTGGAAGAAAAACAAAGGATATCCTACCAAAGAACATCGCAACGGAATTCGAGAATTTGGCGTTACAAAATATCATCGCAAAACGTTTAGGCTGTTACCGGAAGAGTTGAAGTTGTTTTGAAATTCTATAAACTAGGGCATTGAGCGGAGTCGAAATGCAGGCTTGATTTTAAATATTCAATCTCAGTTTTCAGTTGCAGTGTACAGTTGCAGTTGTTTTGGAAGAGTTTCAAAGTTTCTAGTTTGGAACTCAACTTTTGGAATTTGAGTTTTTTAAAATTGTTATTTGTTTTTTGGCACTTGGTATTTTGACAATATTTGTATTTTAGCCCACCTTAAAATAAGAACAAAATGATAAAAAGARCCAAAGCCGCAATTTCGAAATTCATTATTCATAAAGTCGGGAATAAATTTAATAGTGCTACCAATGTTTTTTCTGAATCGGCGGTAACTTTTGATAAAGAAAGCTATGATTTAATGTTTCCTTTTTTGCTAAAACCCTTTGCGAATTTGGCGGAGAGCTATCGTTTTAATCATCATGCAAATATTGATTTGAATGAATTGAATAGCTATTCTGATAAAATATTTAAGGATGATACTGAGTTTATCGAGGTGTCAAAACATATTGTAAATCATTTGTACGAGCAATCGAATTCTGCCCAAATAAAAACTGGTGATGTGATTGTTGCGTTGTTTGACGAAATTCAATTTAAAGAAGTGACGACGAGTGCGATAGGAATTTTTAAAATCGAAAATAAAATAGATTTTTTTCAAACCTATTTAGAGGATAATAATTTTGATGTTTTTGTTCAGAAGGGAATCAGTACCAAAAAATTAGACAAGGGTTGTTTGATTTTAAACTATACGGATGGCGAAGGCAAAGTGGTTTTAAGTGTTGATAACAACAATTACGATGCGCAATATTGGACCAAGAATTTTTTGAATATCAAGTTTGCTGATGATAGCAATCAGCATACGCAGAATTACATAGAAATGTGTAAAGATTTTTCTGATGAGATTATAAAAGAGGATTTTGGGATTCAAGAAAAAAGTAAATTTTTAGCACAAACGGTTGACTTTTTTAAGGAAAATGAAGAGGTAAATATCGAAGCTTTTAAAGAAGAATTATTTGAGGCAGATGACAAGAAAAAAGAGATGTTCGACGATTATAAAAAACATTATGAAAAATTGAATGATGTGTTAATTCGCAATCAATTTGATGTTTCTGACATTGTTGTAAAAAAGCAAAAAGCAAAAATAAAAACCGAAATAAAGCTAGATACCAACATCCAAATAAAATTGGATATCGATGCGCCTGATGCCGCTGCTGAGTATATAGAACGCGGGTATGATGAAGAAATGAAAATGAAATATTACAAAGTATATTTTAACGAAGAGAGTTAGTATTTGTTCGTTATGCTGAACTTGTTTCAGTATCTCATTATTAAAAACCAATGATGCAATAAATACGTAATTCATCGTATTTCAACATCTAAAAAAAACAGATATTTTTACAGCAACTATAAATCCAATATCATGAAAAAAATATTTTTATCTCTTGTAGTTTTATCCTTAGTTTCTTTTACAACTTTTGCCCAAGAAAATAGGCATAACTTTTCTACAGAAACTGGTAAATTTTCTGTTGATTTTATAGGTGATATTTCTGAAAGTGCTAGAATAACAGAAACATCATCGTCTTTTAAAACAACTATTTCTGATGGAAGGATGAGATATATGGTGTCGAGTACGAAACACAACAGTAATTTGGAAAGTGATATTGAAAAATTATTAAACACCTCTGTCGATTCTTTTATGGAAAACATAAAGGGTGAAATTATTAGCAAAGAAGAGGTTACGCGAGATAATGTAAAAGGAATGTATGTAGATATTGCAATGAGTGAAGGCGCGGTGAGGTTAGAATATTTTGTTTTTCTCCGTGGATTTTACCAATACCAAGTAATGGCGTATGCACCTGTTGAGGTGTATGACGCAGAAAATGCTAGCCGATTTTTTAAAGGGTTTAAAATTTTAGAGTAGAAATTATTCTTCGATGAATTCCGCCTCAAAAAGAGTACAAAAATGCTTTTTTATCTTTTCTTTCACTTCTTGGGTGTCAATCTCTTTTCCTAATTCTACTTGCATCGATGTAACTGCTTTTCCTTTGATTCCACAGGGAATGATATGGTCAAAATAGCCCAAGTTAGTATTTACATTTAACGCAAATCCGTGCATGGTAATCCAACGAGAAGCACGAACACCCAAGGCGCAAATCTTTCTCGCAAACGGAGTACCAACATCTAACCAAACTCCAGTTTCTCCTTCGCTTCTGGTTCCTGTAATTCCGTATTCTGCCAAGGTTAAAATCATAACCTCTTCTAATAATCTCAAGTATTTATGAATATCAGTAAAAAAGTTTTCTAAATCTAAAATTGGATAACCAACAATTTGTTGAGGGCCATGATACGTAATATCACCACCACGATTAATTTTATAAAAAGTAGCACCTTTTTCTTTAAGTTGTTCCTCATTCAAAAGCAAATTGTTCATATCACCACTTTTACCTAGTGTATATACATGTGGGTGTTCCACAAAAAGAAAATAATTTGGAGTTTTATTACTCAAATTATTTTTACGGTTGTCAACTTTGATGTCTACAATTTTTTGAAAGTATTTTTCTTGGCAAGTCCAAGTTTCTTTATAATCTTTTAAACCTAAGTCTATTAATTTAACCTTTTGCATTAGTTATTAGGATTGTTATTAATAATTAAAGCTGCAATAACTCCTGGAATCCAGCCTAAACAGGTTAAAATAAAAACAATTACTGTTCCGATTGGAACCCAAAAATAAATTCAGACGATCCAGATGTCTCGGTTATTTACTTTTTGGGGGTCAGACCAAAATCAGTGGTTGAGGCAACATCCACAGGTTCTTTAGTCGCCTTCAAGGCTTCTTCAACCTTGTCGCAAATTTCTGTCAGCGTAAACGGTTTGGCAATGACATCATGAATAAGGTTTTCCAGATTATAGGCGCGCTGGCGCTCGGCTGCGTAACCCGTCATCAACAGGATCCGCAGCTCTGGAAAATCTTTGGCAAC
>NVSL01000112.1 GCA_002401215.1 Flavobacteriaceae bacterium
TAAAAAGTGCCTCAGCACCTTTGCGGTTAGCTTTCGGCACACTCGGTATGAAAGCCAAACAAAACTGCCATTCCACAACCAAATCATAACCAAATCGTTACCCCTCATTGTCGGAAAAATTTCAGAAACAACAAACTTTAGTATATTAAAAAAGAGTTTTAGCAAAACTGAGGAAAGGAATATTTGAGCGGAAAAAAAATAAAAAGGAATCTCACTCGGTCGGAAAATTAAAAAAAATAATTATTGGAAACTCAAAAATGGAATTTACTTGCTGTGGGAAAAAAAGAAATCGGAATCTTACTCGGTCGGAAACCAATCTGTGCGGAATGAATCACTCACGCGGGAAAAATAAAATCAACGAAGGGGTAACAATGTGTATAAAAAATGCTTAGTTTAGTGCTTTAACAAAGGTCTGTGCAGTTTTGGTTAGTTTGATTTTCCTGCGGAAAATCAGCCAAACTCAAACCAGCACTTTCCATACACGCACCGTTGGCGGTAATTAAAACCAACCAAAGGAATACAAAGAAATATGAACGAGCTTATTGAACACTTTCAATCAAAATTGACTTTAAGCAAGGAGGCTGAACAGTTTTTAAGGTCTATTGCTACTGAACATACTGTTTCTAAAGGTAAAGTTCTTATACGTGAAGGACAAAAAAACGATAAAATATTTTTTATTGCAAGTGGTTGCTTACGCTCATATTGTACTAACAAAAACGGTAAAGAGCACACCTTGCAATTTGGGATTAAAGATTGGTGGATTAGCGACTACATTGCATTGCACGAAAATACCGTAGCTCAACTTTCGGTTGAATGTATTAAAAATGCTAAAGTTATTGAACTTAAGAGGAATGATTTAAAAATATTTAGAGAGCAGTTTCCCGCTTTTCAAGCATATCAAATTAGAAATTTAGAACGTTTAGCAGTCAGCTTACAAAAAAGAATATTAAACCAACTACAATTATCAGCGTCAGAAAGGTATGACTTATTTTTAAAGACCTATCCAAACATTGAACAAGATATTGCAAACTATCATTTAGCTTCTTTTTTAGGTATTGCCCAAGAAAGTTTAAGTAGAATTCGATTAAAACGCATAAAAGAAAAGTGATATTTTCTTTTCTTAACCTACATCAAACTTTTTAAGGCAAATACATTCTAATTTTGCTATAAATTAAAAAACATTAAAATGAAAGCATTACAAATAACAAAATATGGAGGTGTTAATGATAGTTNAACCTTTCAAGAAACAGAAATTCCAATATTGAATTCAATAGATGTTTTAGTTGAAATAAAAGCAGCATCTATAAATCCTATCGATTATAAATTAGCGAGTGGAGGATTAAAAGACCTTATACCTATTTCATTTCCTGTAACAATTGGGTATGATATAAGCGGTATTGTTAAAGAAATTGGTAGTGACGTAACTAATTTTGAAGCTGGCGATTTGATATACGCACGTGTTCCTCAACATCAAATGGGTACGATTGCCGAATATATAGCTATTGAACAAAATGCAGTTTCAAAAAAACCTGCAAATCTATCATTTGAAGAAGCTGCAAGTTTACCTTTAGCAGGTTTAACAGCTTTACAATCATTAGAACGTGTAGGTATTAAAGAAAATGATACTGTTCTTATCCACGCTGGTTCTGGAGGTGTAGGTAGCTTAGCTATTCAATATGCAAAAAGCAAAGGTGCTTATGTGTACACTACTACAAGTACAAAAAATCTGGATATGGTAAAGGCACTTGGTGCTGACCGTGTAATTGATTATAAAACAGAAGACTATAAAACAATCGTTAAAGATATTGATATTGTATTTGATACATTGGGAAGAAACTACACACTTGAAGCATTCGGAATTATTAAGAATGGCGGACGTGTTGTAAGTGTAGTAGGTCCATTAGATGAAGAAACTGCAAAACATATGGGACTAACAGACTACAAAATGCCTGAAGAATTAGCTAACCTTATCAAATTAAAATCGGCTAATTACAAATTGGTTTGGATGAGTCCAAATGGCGAACACTTAAATATAATTAAATCACTTGTAGAAGATTTTAAAATAAAGCCAGTTATCGACACCATTTATCCTTTTGCAGATGCTATTAAGGCTTATGAATATTTAACAACTGGAAGAGCTAAAGGAAAAGTAGTTATTTCAACTAATCTTAATAACTAAAAAACTAACATAAATTAACTTTAAAATATTTGAATATGAAAATTAAACTTATAAGTATATATGTATCTGGAATGATTATATCTCTTTTTGTTGGTATTTATGGAGATAGTGTTTTTGCATCAGGAACAGTAAATAATATTTCGAGTGCTACCATTTTTTATCACGCTTGGTGTTGCCTTTTATTTGGCATAATGCTGATTTTTGGAACGAAGGATTTATGGCTAAATCTTATGGGAGTGAAGGGAGAACCAGAAAAAAGCCCTAATGATAGGGCAGGATTACTACTTACCCAAATTTGCGGACTTTGGGTTATGGCTTATGCTTTCGTTAGTTTTGGTATCATTTTCTTCGTTCCTAATGCAATTTGGGCGTTATTTATCTTGCATATTGTTTCCATTTTTGCTCAAGGAGGAGAAGTTATTGTCAAGGTTATATCTAGTAAGAAATTTGGTTTTGGTCCAATTATCAATACGCATCACGTTATAATTCAATTAATAGGACTTCTTTTCTTTCTAGTCACTTATTACTCCCTTTAAAACCTCAAAAAGGTATACTCGAATAGTATAAATTAATTAGAAAATACAATTTTATTATGCAARAAGAAACCATAAAAGTAGATATCGTATCAGACATAGCCTGTCCTTGGTGTTTTATAGGGAAACGTAGATTAGAAACCGCAATAAAACAATGGAAAGGTGCACTAGTAGAAATTAATTGGCATCCGTTTCAATTAGATCCTACTGTACCCAAAGCAGGTTTAGATCGTAAAACCTATTTAACTAATAAATTCGGAACCTCAGATCTTACTGAAGCCAAGAACCGTATTGTGGAAGCAGGAATAGCTGAAGGAATTAACTTTAATCTTAAGGAAGATAAGTTGGTCGTAAACACCTTGCCAATGCACCAATTGATGCACGTAGCAGGCGATGAAGGTTTTAAAGCTACCTTAAAAGAACGCTTTTTAAAAGCCTATTTTGAAGAAGATGTACTTTTAAATGATACAGWAGTACTCGTTAAAATAATGACCGAATACGGTTGGGATGCTGAAAAAACGAAACAAATTATAGCTGATGATGCTATTGCTTATGCAGTAAAACAAGAAATCGCCCACTACCAACAACGTGGAGTTACAGGTGTGCCATTTTTTATTATTAATGATAAAATTGGGATAAACGGAGCGCAACCTCCAAATGTATTTTTAGATGCCTTTGCTCAAGCCTCTCCTATTGAGATTATTAGCAATGGAGATAGTTGTGACCCTATAACTGGAGAATGTTCGTAAATCGAATTTTATCCAAAAAAAAGATTTGAATAATTACAAAGTGTTTAATCGAAAGAAAAATTAAAAGATTAGAGATTGATAGATATTAATATAAGCCTAAATTGAGATTTAATCAAGTGAACCGAATAAAGTAACTACCGCCAACAACGTGTATAAAACATAGCTAATAAGTGCTAACCCCAAAAGTAGTGGCTTATCTACAAAGTTCCGCCAAATATAAAATTTAGCTTTTAAAACAAAAAATAAAAGCAAAAWTWWAWATTYGGCTCTGTGNTTAATCCGNAAAWTTAGYSTSTTYTTATACGCTACGTTCCATACACAAATCGTTACCACCAATTTAAAAAAATGAACAAACTAACAAAAACTCTACTTCTAATATTAACTATATCGCTTTTTACAAGTTGTGATTTTATTAATAATGCATTCACATACAAAGACACTACTCAAGGGTTTGTAGAATCACTAATAACAGAAGATTATGAAAAGAGTGTTTCCTTTATGGCAACCGAAAACGAGGCTTATAAAAACACGAATATTGACACACTGAAATTAGGTTTAGTGAATTTTCGGAAAATAATTGTAGACAATTTCGGAAAGGAATTAAACTACAAATTTATGACCGCTGAAAAAACTTTATCTACAGTAGAAGGAGAAAGTACAGCACCAAATACTACTAAAGCACAAATTGAATTTTCAAACGATAAGGAATTCGGAGTTTTTGAAATCACCTTTGATGATAGTTCAAATAAAATATTATACATCAAAACACTTGACTTAAAGGAGAAAATCCCAAGTATGACTATGTTTTGGCTATTTGGAATATTAGCAATATGCGTTCCTATTTTCAATATTTGGATAATTAGAAAAATTAAGAAAAGCGATTTAAAGAAAAAATGGCTGAAATATATTGCAGTTATTTTCCTAAATGTTCCAGCAATAACTTACAGCGCGGTTTACGGACTTTCTTTTAGTTTGTTAAGTTTTCAGATTTTATTTGGAATAAGTTTTTCATATATGGGATATTTAAGTTCAGTTTGGACTTTCGGAATACCACTTGGCGGATTATATTGGTTGTGGAAACTGAATAAAAAGACCAATGACGAAACAATAACCGAAAATGAAGTAATAACGGAATAAAAAACTGGTGGTAACAACGTGTAAAATTCATTGCTAAGTATTCGCTTACTTAGGAAAATCCTATCGGATTTTCAAGTTGGTTTTGTACTTATGAAGTTAATCGCTAATTTCACGCAACGAAATCTTACACACACCGTTGTGCGCAATTGAAATAAATGTACATTCCTGAAATAGGTTGACTAAAAATTAAACCATTAATTATAGTCACTTATGAAAMMACAAAYMRAWWCCTGTYSAAAAAKKMASTACCAAAAAGTCACTTATGAGCATAAACTTTTTGTGATTGACCAAATTAAGAATGGTCAGATTTCTGTTAATTACGCATCAAAGAAGTACAATATTTCAAGATCATCCATTAACTATTGGATAAAGAAATACGCTACCTTTGAGCAAAACAATAGAGGTATGAGTAAAGACAAAGAAATTAAACAACTCAAAGAAAAGGTTGAAGAGCTAGAGTTTGTAAAAGACTTTCAACAAGACATTATTGCAGATATGGAACTCATTACAGGAGTGAATTTATCAAAAAAGTCCTTGCCCAAAACATTAGCCAAAGAAATAGAGAAAAAGAAAGTAAACCGTTTAAAGTAAAATGGATTTACGGATGTTTTGGGATTACCAAACAAGCCTACTACAAAAGGCTTAACTCGTATAAAATAAAAGAATCAAACGAAAAAGTATTAATTCAACTTGTAAAAGAGTATCGTAAAAAAGTAGGACAAAGAACAGGTGGAATTAAATTACATTCAGAACTAAAATCACACATGAATAATCTAAACATAAAAATGGGGAGAGATAAGTTTTTCGACTTTTTAAGAGCCAATAACCTATTGGTTCCTAGGCTTAAAAACTTTCA
>NVSL01000113.1 GCA_002401215.1 Flavobacteriaceae bacterium
ATTTTTTAGAACGGGTATGTAATGAAATTATCGAATTAGACGGAGGAAATATCTACAAATACAAAGGAAATTATTCTTATTATCTTCAGAAAAAAGAAGAGCGACAATTGCAAGAGCAAACCGAATTGCACAAGGCAAAATTGTTGTTTAAAAAAGAATTGGATTGGATGCGAAAGCAACCAAAAGCAAGAACTACAAAATCAAAATCTCGTACGGATGATTTCTATGAAATAAAAGATAAGGCACATCAAAGAAGGGTTGATCATGTAGTGCAATTAGAAATAAATATGCACCGTCTTGGAAACAAAATTTTAGAGCTTCATAAAATTTCAAAAGCATTTGATGATTTACAAATTCTAGACCAATTTGAATATGTTTTTAAACGTGGAGAACGCATCGGAATTATCGGTAAAAATGGCACAGGAAAATCTTCGTTTTTAAATATTATTACGGAGAAAATTCCGATTGATTCTGGTAAAATCATGGTGGGTGAAACCGTTAAATTCGGATATTATACGCAGAGAGGAATCCWCGTAAAAGAAGGGCAAAAAGTAATTGATGTTATTCGAGAATTTGGAGATTTTATTCCACTTTCAAAAGGGAATAAAATTTCTGCAAGTCAATTGTTAGAACGCTTTTTATTCAGCAGAAAAAAACAATATGACTTTGTAGAAAAACTTTCTGGTGGCGAATTAAAGCGCCTGTATTTATGTACGGTGTTAATTCAAAATCCTAACTTTCTAATCCTCGATGAGCCTACAAACGACTTGGATATTATTACCCTAAATGTGTTGGAAAATTTCTTGTTAGATTTTCCTGGAAACTTAGTGGTAGTATCGCATGACAGGTATTTTATGGATAAGATTGTCGATTCTCTTTTTGTATTTGAAGGCGATGCTGAGATTACTCATTTTCCTGGTAATTATTCTGATTATAGAGCCTATGAAGATTCTGTTCCTACCAAAGAAGTTGTTGTTGAAAAAACTGTAAAAACTCAAGTAAAGACGGCCCCAAAAAACAAATTATCATACAAAGACAAACGCGAATTTGAGCAATTAGAAAAAGATATTTCAAAACTGAATCTTGATAAAAAGAAACTCGAAAATCAATTTTCAGACGGCAAAATTAAAGATTCTAAAATTTATGAAGTTTCACAAGAATTAGAAAAAACAATTCAGTCTTTAGAACAAAAAGAAGAGCGTTGGTTAGAGTTGTCTATGGAAATGGAATAGCCCATCCCAACCTTCCCAAAAGGAAGGAGTTTTAGCAGCTCCTTTTTTTATTTCTAAATCAAAATTCTCCTCCTTTTTTTTAAAGAGAGTAGATTTTCCCGAAGCAATCTCGACAGTTATCGAGACGAGGTAGTTTGGTAAAAAACAACTACAAATTAAAACCAATTGAAAACATCAAAACTCTTGGCATAATATAGGTTTTAGTATCAGAAATTATATAGGAAGAAAAACTATTGCTATTTTTAAATTGAACATCAAAAATATTTTGAGCATCAAATTTAAAACTCCAAGCGCTATCTTCTTTTCTATATTGTAAGGACGCGTTTCCTATTTGATAGGTGTTTTTTTGATTCAACTCTTTATTCTGATACTTGTAATAACTATAATCAAAAGAGAAAATAAATCCATTTAAAAAATCGTAATCAATGGTTGCGAATGGTTCTTGAGTGGTGAATTTTGATGTACTATTGCTTGATGTATAATTACCTAAACTTGTTTTATATCCAACTTCAATCGTCGGAAAATTATCATACAAAGTCTTTGCCGAAACATTAAATGATGTGTTGCTACTCTTGTTAGTATAAGATATTGCATCAACCCTTTGCAAATATTTTGAGTTGCTATAATTGGCACCAATTTTATAATTAAAGTTTTTAATTTTCTTTCGTAAATTAGCATTTACACTCCACCTCGTTTCCGGATTGTCGTATAAAAAAGGCGTCAACACCTGATTTACACCATTAAAAGTCACATCGTTTTGTATGCCTTTTATTTTTTTGACATAAGACACGTTTGCAAATAACATCAAACCTCTATACATACTAAATCTCGTAAAATACAACCGAGCATTATGAGATAATTCGTTTTCTAAATTCTCATTTCCTTTAAAAACAGAATTGTAAGAGCGTAAATAAAACTGATTTGCAAACTTTGAAGCATCAGAAACAGCGCTTTTTATTTGATAATTAAATTGTAGTTTTTTTGATTTACTGAATTCTATTTTCGATAAAAAATCTGGTAATAATACAAACTTGTTTTTTTGAACTTGGGTTGATTGATTTACAGACCAATTATAATAATGCAAATACGCACCTTGCTTAAAAGTAAAAATTCCTGTTCTGAATTTATAGTGCATTCCTAAAAATAAATCGTTTAATCTAAAGTCGAGATTGTTATTGTAAAGCGAATCATCAAAAATAATTTCATTGGCAGTATCTAATTGATTGGCATTTGTAACAAAATTTTCGTTTACAAACTTATTTCCGATTGTTGTATAAATATGACTGTTGGCATTTAGCACCCAAAAATGTTTAAAAATAACATCTAAATTATTCCGTTTGGTTTCTTTTAACTGTTCTAAAATATAGATAGGGTTGTTACTATCCCACACTATTGTTGGGTTATTTTGGTCAAAAGTATAATCAGCCACAAAAGAAAAAGTGTGTTTTGCATTTCCTTTTTTATGCCATTCTACATTCTGATTAAAATAAGTGCTCAATGAGTTTCTATCCGTTTTTATAGAATTTACAGCATTGTTTATTTCTGATAAAATAGCATTGACTCCAGCATTATCTGAGCGTTTAAACTGTGTATTAAAATACCATTGCTCCTTATTATTGGGTGCATAATCAATACTGAATTTACCAATCCCTAAAATACTTTTTGTATTAGTAGTGTTTGTTTTATCCTCTATAAAATCTGTATATTGATTGATGGCCTGAACCAATGTTTCATTTTTATTGACCGAAAAAATAGCATAACCTGTAATGTCTAATTTTGAGTTAATAGCTTGGGTAATATTCAACGCTCCAAATTGATGCTGACTACTTACCACATCTTTAGATTCCATAAACTGAGCAAAATCACTACGCGCACTTCTAAAGCTAGATCCATCTCCTTTTAATACGGCATTGATACCGCCTTGAAAACTCATATAGTCTTTATAGGTAAATGTTTTTTCGGCAACATTGTTTAAGTTTCCAATAAAATTTAGCGTGGTTTTTGGGCTGTAATAAAAGAGGTTGCTATGTGCTCGATAATATTCTTTGTTACCTTTACCTGCCTCAACATCGCCAAACATAAAATTCTTTTTGTCTTCTTTTAGTTTTATGTTCATTGCCATTTCATCACTATCTGACAGCCCCTTTAAAAAGGCAACTTCGTTATAATTGTCTAGCACAACCACTTGGTCTATAGCATCAGCAGGAATATTTTCTACTGCCAATTTAGAGCCGCYACCAAAAAACTTTTTGCCCTCTACCAACATAGTAGTTATTTTTTTACCATTTACAGTAACCGTACCTTCTTTGTCAACCTCAACACCAGGTAGTTTTTGAAGTACCTGTTTTAATTTACGTTCATCGCCCGTAACAAACTTATCCGTATTGTAAATAATGGTGTCTTGTTTTACAATCATGGGTAGTTCTATAATCACCTCTTCCAACTGATTTTCTTGGGTTATTAACTCAAAATATTTAGTAGTATCTTGTTGCCCACTAAACTTAAAAGTGTTTGTTTTAAAACCAAAATAACTAACCGAAATAGTATAGGGTTCTTGATATAACAACAATTGATACCTGCCTTCATCATCTGTTATTGCAAAGCTCATTGTTTTGGTGCTATCTTGTGGTATGGCAATAACATTGGCATAGGCCAAAGGTGTAGCTGTTGTGTCTTTAACTACACCTTTTAAGGTGATGGTTTGGGAGTAACTAATTAAAGAAAATGCCAAAATAAAAAATAAAGTACTCGTTTTTTTCATCTATTTAATACCGTATATTGATTTTGTATTCTCAATAGATTTTGTCTTTATTTCTTTATATTCTTCTTCTGTTACTTTTACACCTCCAACTGGTTTCCTTATTTCAATTTCTTCCTTTGGGTTTAATACTATTTTAATTGCTGTAAATTGAATTTTACCGCTTGTAACTTGCAACACCAATCCTGGAAAACCAACAAAATCTTTAGGGCCATAAGGCACTGGTATTTGAGGTGTGTACCAAACTTCTTGATTTTTAGAAACCAACTCACCGTGTCTATTAGAAAACTTATAAACTCTAGTTGCCTTATAACACTTGTATTCTCCTATCTTTTTAGTATTGGTTGTCAACTTCCAATCATCAATTGTTACCTTCTTTGAAACGATAAACAATTCTCCAAACCCATCATTTTTTTCGATTAATTTATTTTCAGATTTTGAATAATAAACTTCATTACGAACATTTGCTATATTTTTAGCCATAGTATACAGAAAATCATTTTCATTATCAGCAACCAAAAGATCTTCAACAATAAAGTTTGATTCATTATTTGTAAAAAATAATTCTAGTTTTAACTTTTTAACGGCCTTAATAGTTGCCATTACTTCATTATAAACTTTTTTTTGTTGTGGCGTATTTTGCTTTACTTTAGTTGAATCTAAATTTATCATTGTTGCTCGATAACTAATTTTTCCCGATATGTTTTGAGAAAAAATTATCAAACTAAACAAAGTAAAGCTGAGTACTAAGTATGTTTTTTTCATGCTTTTAATTTTTATTATTAATTAAAAAAATGGCATTGCTTACAATATGCAAGCAATACCAAATAATTATTAAACTTCGTACCCCATACAGGCAGCCCATTTATCATTTATATAATTAGCTCCTCCATCTTCTAATTCAACACCCATATCTTCAAAAGCCTGTAAACTTGATATTGCTTCATCCATACATTCTCCATTACTTTTTTTTACATAAGCATTCATTGATGACATCCCAAAAAGAAACACCATTCCTAAAATTATATTTTTTACATTTTTCATAATCGTAAAATTTAATTAATTAAGTTTTGAGCATTATTGCCCTTTAAAAATTTGTTAATCCTACGAGGTGTCTTACTTTTGTAATACTTCCTCTGTTTGTATTTAAATAGCTAAGTCATTAGTTGTTGGTTTTAGGTTAAACATTTATTAGATCATTTGTACTCTTAAAATTTTTACTAACAGAGGTTTTTTATGCTCTCT